>JAGDBQ010000155.1 GCA_017958985.1 Bacteroidales bacterium | reverse complement strand
GACTGTCACCTGGTCGCCCCGTATCTCGATGATCGGATCCTTCGCCTTCGACCAGAACAGGGGGAAGGATATGTGCGGATCGATGTTCACGCATCCGGGGAAATATCCTTTCGACGTGCTCGAATTCACCCCCGGCGTCAAGATCCTGCAGGAATATTCCTTCGACGGCGGAATAACCGCAGATATGGGCGAGCATTGGAGGATAGGCGGAAGGATGACCTTCGAATCCGACAACTACGCCAAGAGGAAAGACCTGCGACACACCAACTATGCCCTTGACCTTGAAGTGATTCCGAGCATAATGTTCACATCCGGGGGCTTTTCGGCAGGCCTGTCGTACATATTCGGGAAATCTTCCGAATCCATACAGGCGGAGGAGATCGGGACCACCGCCGAATCGTATGACGCCTTCCTCGACAAAGGTCTTATGTACGGAGCCTTCCAATCCTGGGACGGGAGCGGAATACATCTTGCCGAACCAGGCGTGGACCGGTTCCCGGTACGCGAATATACCAACGGCATCGCAGCCCAGTTCCAGCTGCAGGGAGCATATGCCGAAGTCGAGTACGACATAACTTCCGGAACGGTCGGGGAAAAGGACTTCACCTGGTTCACTTTCCCGGGCAGGAAGTTCTCCGCTTCAGCAGGCTACAGGATAAGGAGAGACAAAGCCACCCACGTTTTCCGCTTCTTGTACGGATGGCGTCTCCAGCAGTCCGATGAATATGTGATCGACAAGACCACGACGGGCGGAGTCACCACACCGCAAACCTACGGCAGCAACCGGGTATTCGAGCGCCGGAACCGGAACTTCGGACCCCGGTACAGGTATTTCGGGGAAAGGATACTCGTGGATGCCGGCCTGAGTGTCAGCACCGACAAGCGGCAATCCACCCTGTGCTATCCGTATCTCGGCCACGATTCCTTCAGCATCCTGGAGGCTGATGCCGCTGCATCCTTCACTGCCGGCAAATGGAGGCTCGGTCTCGGCCTGCGCTATGCCACCTGGCTCGACAGGAAGAATGTCGTCGTCGATCCCGTAATAGAAACCGGGAGGGCGGTTCCGTTCCGCCTCATCGATTGGTACAACCTCGACCACGAGTGGGAAACCTGCGACAGGGTAGGAGCCAATGCATTCATCAAGAGGTATTTCCGGATCGGAAAGGCCGACAATCTTTTCATCAGGGCGGACGTTTCCCTGCTGAAGGGAATATCCCCTGAATATATCGGCGGCTCGAGCCGCCTTGGTACTTTCATCAAGATAGGATATGAATTCTGATATTATGAAACGATCTTTTGCAATTCTGCTTGCTGCCTTGACTCTGGCAGCCTGCAATGAGAAGCCGGAAGAGACTGCTGTACCTCAGCAGGTCCGGATCACCCCCGTCATTACCCGTGCAACGGATGTAAACTTCGAAAACGGCGATGCCATTGGGCTCACCATCACCCGCTCTTCAGGAGCTTATGCCTCCAACGAGAAACTTACATATTCAGGAACGAGCTTCACGGGCTCCCTGAACTGGTACAGCGAAGGTAACGAGTCTTCCGCTCTCAAGGCTTACTATCCTTATTCAGAGACGGTTCCGGCCACCTTCACGGTCCAGGCAGACCAGAGCAAGGGCATCACTTCTTCCGACTTCATGTCCGCCACGAAGAGCGATGTCTATCCCACCGCCAACGACGTGGCGATGGTCTTCACCCACAAGCTCACCAAAATCCTGGTCAAGATCACCAACGAGTCAGGTTCGGCTATCGAAGGTGTCAAGATAGGAGGAGTAATCCCTACCGCCGACATCAATCCTGACACATACGAGGCTACCGTGAGCGCATCGGCCGCCGAGACCACGATCACCTGCTTCAAGGTCGACGCAACCACTTATGCTCTCATCGTTCCTTCACAGACAGCCGCGATGACGGTCACTGTGACTGCCGGAGGCAAGGATCTCTCGCAGAAACTCGTAGCCACCGAGATGGGCAGCGGCTTCCAGTACCTCACCGAAGTCAGGGTCCTGCCTCAGAGCCTCCAGGTGAAGATCTCCGGAGACATCACGAACTGGAACGACGGCGGCTCGATCGGGGCTGACAACAACGTCTCTTTCGAGGAATTCGAGAACAACTTCGTATATGACGGAGTCAGCTACAACATCAAGACGATGAAGGATGGACGCAAATGGATGACCGACCCTCTGAGGTTCGTCCCTTCCGGAAAGACTCCATCGACCGACCCTGCCGTTCCTTCCGGTATCTGGTATCCATACACTCCAGATGGAGTAGCCGCTACGGACGAAGCTTCCATCTCGGCAAGGGGATTCCTCTACGATGCAGCGACCGCATTCGGTGTAGCAGAGGTCAACAGCGAGAATTACAAGACCTTCGAAGGCACTCAGGGAATATGCCCTAAGGGTTGGTACATTCCTACCCGCGAAGATTTCGTCGCCCTCCTGGGCAACTCGGCATCGACATACGGCGACGTCGTGGAAAGCGGTGCATACTGGGACAGCGAATACAAGGGCGGAAGGATCAAGGCAATGGACGCAGACGGCTGGAACTGGGGATTCTACGGAATGATCAACAGAGGCGATCCTTCCAAGACAGGAACTTACCAGAAGGTGGTCACGACCACCAGCAACTGTTCCGTCGAGGAATATATCGGACGTCTGTCGATGACCTTCCTGACAGGTTCCACGGCGAATCCGAACATCAGTGCAAGCTCCGGGAACATCCAGTTCATCGGCCTGATGTCGTCCTTCACTTCCGCCTACAAGGAAGGCCGGCTTTCCATCTCCTTCCAGAACTTCCTTTCGGGATATCCCGTACGCTGTATCAAGGAGAAGTAGTCAACTCTTCGATTGCTATGCAGTCGCCTACGAGCGGCATCTTGCCGGTCCAGTCTTCAGGCTGCTCCGGAGCGCGGGTGAACGATGCGGAAGCGGAACTGATATTCCTGGCATCCATCATCCGGAACTCGTCGAAGGAGTACGGCAGGCCCATTATCATCATCAGGTTCTTGTAGATAAGCCATCTGGACCAGGCATTGAACTGCCTTGTGTCGTAGTGGCTGCGCATAACGCTGTTGCTGGTGGACCTCCATACACCTGAGGAATAGCCGTTGCCACCTTCGAACATTCCCACAAATGAGGAATAAGTTCCGTCATTGAACATCAACGACCAAGGAACCACCGTCCGGTCGTTGCTGGTGGAGATATTGGCGTGGTAGATGCCGTTCGAGAGCTTGCCGGTCAGGGTCGAAAGGTCGGAGGAGGTAGGAGTCGAGGAACCATATTCATCCGCAAGGATTCCGAGCAGGTGACCGCCCGTCTCGTGGACCACCGTCGCCTCATATTCATCCAGGGTGCCGGAATAGGAATCCAGGGCGGCAATGATCACCACACCGTTGATGCTCCTGATAGTGGAGGAATTGATCCCATAACTGTAATATGTGACCCCGGAAGCATTGATTCCGTTGAGGACGATGAGCCGGTATTTGAAGTTGGTCTGGCCGACAATCTGGGTCAGGAGGGTCGAGGACCTGCTGAAGGCATAGTCCATGTTACCCGGGGAACGGTTATTGGATGCGGGTTTTAGATGGAAGGTGGTACTGCTTCCATCGAAAATCCTTGACTCAGAGAGCGTTATCTTGTAATATACATCGAAATGATCCTTCAGGGTGATATACGGCTCAACGCTGAATAGCGCATTGTACGTGAGGCGCATCTGGCGGTCGTAAAGGCCGCTCGCGACGTCCTGGTCGATGTATCCGTCGCCCATCAGGAGGAGAGACAGTCCCGGCCCTCGCGTATGCTGCTGTAGGGTAACGACTTCTCCGTCGCGGGACCAGTCCTGGGTCGTGAAGGCGGAGCCGTCCGCCACTGCTCTCATATTGCTGCCCTTGTAATTGTTCATAGCGTACTGGCCTTGGATGACCAGTGCCGTGCAAGAGCCGGAAAGACCGCCGATGTAGTCGAACTTGTAGCAGCATTTTGAAATGTCGAACTCCCTGATGCCGGTTCCTGAGACATCGATGTAATGCAGCAAAGGATTGCCGGAGAGGTCGATCGACGTAATCTTCGGGTTGTTCCTGATATCCAGTTTTTCCAGGTTGGGCATCATCGTGAGGCCGTCGATGGAAGTCAGGCCCATTCCGGCGAGGTTAAGCTCCACTACGGCATTGACCTCCTTGTATGATATGATGCCGTCCCCGTTCGCGTCATAGGAGCGCAGCATATATTCTTCGAATACGGAATCCTTGAAGTCGATGAAATATATCTCGTCAGGCGCAAGGCCGATATACTTCGAATCCCACCTGCTCCAGACTTCTCCGGTCCTGTAAGCGTCGAGCGAGCTGTCCAGGACATATATCACCGCAGGGGAATCGCCGAACGTCATATCCTGGCAGGCAGGCGGAACCGGATGGCGGATAAACACCTTCTCCAGCGAAGCACAGCCCTGCAAGGCCCCCGGAGCAATCGCGGTTACCGACTCCGGCAGCACGTACCTTCGCCCTGTCTTTGCCTGAGGGTACCGGACAAGTTCGGTCACCGCAGCGTCGTAAAGGACTCCGTCCACCGTCTTGTAGTGGATATTCTTGCTATCTACCAATATGACGGAAAGAGAAGGGCAATCTTCGAACACCCTTCCTCCGATGGAAGTGATAATCTCCGGAATGACGAATGCCTCGAAGGAACGGCAGCCTGCGAATGCCTCATCTTCAAGTCTTTGGACTCCGGTGAAATAGGTTATTTCATAGAAACTCCGGATTGCCGAGCCTTTGAACGCCGTTCCGAAACCTGTCACCGCTTCCGCCTCGCTCTCGAGGAGATAGCCATCGCCGTCAGAGTCCCAGTTGGCAAGGCAGACCCTTTCGACCTCAGGGTCGGAGAATTCGATCGGACGGTCATATTCCACCCCCTTGTCCGCCCTGTAGAGAGTCCCCCAGACGGAACGCTTTACCTCAACCGTCTTTTCAGACACACGGACCGCACCTCCGGGCTGCTTCTTGAATGTAAGCGTGAAACCCTTTTCCAGGACAGCGGGCAATGCGACTATGTAATAGAGAGAATCCTTCTTGAAGGACCCGCCTTCCGGAGCATCAAGGGTTATCTCCGTCTTGCCGTCGACAACTTCCGAAACATACGGCTTGCCGTTTTCGTCCAGCAGTACCTTTACCTTACCGGCGAGGATTTCGCCGTCGTTCCCCCTGAAGGTGACAGCCTTGACGTCAGGCTCGTCCACAGAGAACTCGACTCCTCCGCAAAGGTTGTAGAAATAAAGGTCCGAACTGGAAGACCTGGCAATCGAGATGAACAGGTTGCTGTCGAAAGTCCCCCCGCGAGCTTTCTGGACGTCGGGCAGCTCCACGGTCAAGGTGTTCCCGTCAAAACGGTTGGATACGCTGTGAGGGTAAACGGCCAGATAGGAACTGCTTTCTGAATATACATAGTTTTCCAGGTCCCCGACAAACTCGGTGCTGGCCGAAAGACCGGTATTCAAGGATACGAATCTGCCTTGGGAAGATGTCCCGTAGTAGATATCGATTTCGTCGCTCGGTCCCCAGAGGACCTGGCCTCCGTTCCGGAGTGCCGTACGGGTCGGACCGACGTCGCCGAACCTGGCAGAGAACTTCATCCCCCTGCCAGGATCCGGCTCATTGCCAATCTCCTGTGTAGAGCACCCTGCGAACACAGCCAGGACAACGAGCAACAACCTTGAACATTTCATTGTACGAAATCTATCTCGTTGACCACCAGTTTCATACCGGCGTACTTATCCAAGACCCACATCACGAAGCGGATGTCGACGTTGATGCATTTGTTGTAGCCTTGGGTGAAAGAGGCATCAGAAGCCAGGGATTCGGTGTTGCCGTCGAACGCCAGGCCGATCAGGTTGCCCTTCGCATCGAGCACCGGACTTCCCGAGTTACCTCCCGTAATGTCATTGTCAGTCAGGAAATCCACGATCATCGAATTGTTCCTTCCGTTGAGCTTGAATCCCCATTTGCCCCAGAAACCCTTCTGCAGCAAATGTTTCTGACGGTCGTTCAAGTCGAAGTCGTGGCGGGCTGGATCATATTTCTGGAGTATGCCGGAAGGAGTCGAATACCAGTTGTACCAGACTCCGTCGCTCGGGTAGAATCCTCCCACCGTTCCGTAGGTTATCCTCATCGTGGAGTTGGCATCCGGATACTGAGGCTCGCCTTCCTGGAGATTCATCCAATACAAGGCTTTCTTGTATTCCCTCTCGAGGCGGTTCCTTTCGTTCCATATCTTGCCGTGGTCGTCCCTGTCGTTGAACGTAGTCGCGGAAGTCTCGGTCAGGAACCTGCGGAGAGGGTCGTTCAGGATCTCATCCATAGATTCGATGCCCTTGACCTTGTCTAGGGAAGAAATCACGCTCTTGTCCCAGAGATACTCTGCCATTGCCTGGAAATCAGTGCCGAACCGGTCCCATATCTTGGTCTGGTATTCCCCGAAATAGTATGTGTCCAGATTGGAGTAATACTCCTCCAGAGCGCACGTCAGGAGCTCTTTCTCCACCCTTGGATCGGTACTGGCGAAGCACTCGAGGAGTGCCTG
>JAGDBQ010000154.1 GCA_017958985.1 Bacteroidales bacterium | reverse complement strand
TTCACCTTGCCGCGCCACAGAGGCAGGACATTCGCGTTCATCGACCTTTCGATAGGCTCGGTCAGGAACTCCTTGCTGCGGGCAAGGCCTCCGAAGAGGACTATGGCCTCCGGAGCGGAGAATGCGATGAAGTCTGCACAGGCGGCTCCCAGCAGGGTACCGGTATAGTCGAAGAGCTTCTTTGCAAGTGCGTCGCCTTCCTTGGCGGCATCGTAGATATCCTTGGAAGTGATGACGTCGAGGCTGCGCAGGAGCGAAGGCTCATCGGTCATATCCAGCCACTCACGGGCAGTCCTGGCCATACCGATAGCGGAACAGTAGGCCTCGAGGCAGCCGGTCTTGCCGCAATTGCACAAGCGGCCGTTATGCCTGACGATGGAAGTATGACCGAGCTCGCCGGCAAAACCATCGTGACCGTAAACTATCTCGCCATTGATGACTATTCCGCTTCCTACACCTGTACCGAGGGTGATCATTATGAAATTCTTCATTCCCCTGGCGGCTCCGTACGTCATCTCGCCCATAGCAGCGGCATTGGCGTCGTTGGTCAGGGAAACAGGGATTCCTCCCATCGCTTCCTTGAGCATTGCTGCGAAGTGCAGGGAGCCCGTCCGTCCCCAGGAAAGGTTGACGGCGTTCTCGATGTCACCTGTGTAGTAATTGGCGTTTGGAGCACCTACACCGATTCCTCGGATAGCTCCTTCCGCTCCGGCTTCCGCGATGATCTTCTTCAGCGCGGCCGCCAGTTCGGCGATATATGGTTCTACGGTGTCATACGTATCGGTGCGGATGACTGTCTGGGCAATGACGGTTCCGCGGGCGTCCACGACACCGCATTTGGTGGTCTGTCCACCTACGTCGATTCCTATTACGAGATTCTGCTCCATATCCATCTTACTCTACGACGATATCCTTGTTGACGTTCTTGGATCCGGAAACGGCATAGTAAACCAGGTAAGCCAGGCAGGCGATCAGCAGCCAGTAGCTCTGGAGCGAACCGACGTGGTCAGCAAGCAGGTTCTGGAAGAACGGGATGATTCCACCGCCGCATACGAGGGCCATGAATATTCCGGATGCAGGAGCGGTGTACTTGCCGAGTCCCTCGACTGCAAGGTTGAAGATGGCTCCCCACATGATGGAGGTGCAAAGACCGCAAAGGAGTATGAATACGAGTCCGAGAGGCAGGGTCTTGCCGAAGAGGGTGACCTTGGCGGTCTCAGGGACGAATATCACGCAGACCAGGAAGAGGATCGCGACCAGGGAGGTCCACAGAAGCATATTCTTGCTGCTGATCTTGGCTCCGAAGGATGCACCGAACAGACGGCCGATGAGCATGCAGAGCCAGTAGCCGCCGATCATGGTTCCTGCGAGCGCAGGACCGACCCAGTCGATTCCCGAATAGAATACGTTGGCGGTGTTAGGAATACCGACCTCGATACCGACATAGAAGAAGATGGCGATTGCGCCGAGGAGGAAGTGACGGAAGGAAAGCGGTCCGTGAGGATCCTTCACCGCGGTTCCCGCGAGACGGGCAGCCTTCTCCTCCGGCGTCTCCATATGAGGTTCAGGAATATTCGTAAGGAGGATGACCACGAAAGCGATGGCGAAGATAGCCATGGCGATGATCATCACGGGAGCGGCCTTGGCAACGGTAGCGTTCTGGATGCTGCCGCCTACGAGCCAACCGACGAGGATAGGAGCGAGGGTTGCACCGATGGAGTTGCAGGAGCCACCCCACTGGATCAGCTGGTTACCCTTGTTGCCACCGCCACCCAGGGTGTTGAGCATAGGGTTGACGACGATGTTGAGCATGCACATCGAGAAACCTGCGATGAATGCGCCGAGCACATAGACAGGGAAGGACTCGGCATAACCGGAAAGGAACTGCACACCCACTCCGATGAATCCCACGACCACAGCGAGCAGGGATGTGAACTTGTAACCCTTCCTCTTGAGGATAAGACCTGCAGGAATACCCATACAAGCGTAGGCGATGAAGTTCGCGAGGGTTCCGAGCTGGGACATGGCCTTGGAAGCTCCGAACTGGTTGGTGACGACAACGCCCATCGATCCGGCGAGGTTGGTAACGAACGCAATCATGAAGAACAGCGCGAACATCACGATGATCACCGGAAGATTAGAATTCTTGTTTCCCATTTGATTCTAGTATTAAATTATGTTAGTGAATAATCTGAACGTAGGTATATCCTTACAAATTTAATAAAAAAACTTTTCATGTCAATCCTTCCAGCGGAGGGATACGATGCCCTTTGCCGGGACTCCGCAGTTGACGGAGTGGGACTGAGTCGTGAAAACCAGCTGCTGCCCGGTGTCCGTCTCATTGAGTATGATCACCCCGTAAGTACCGTCGGTATTCCTGTAAACCTGGTATGTCAGCCCGGCGGCGGTATAACCGCTGGTTCCCACCCTGACGGCACCCGGGCGTATGACCTTGGAACAATGCGCTATGTTGTAGTAATGGGTGTACGGCTCTACCTTGACGTGATTCGCAGAGGCGATGGTAACCGCGCCCCAGCAGGTGGTGCAGGAACCGTTGGCCTTGGTATATGGCCCGTTCCTGTCATCAAGCATCAGGTTCCATAGGGTGACTCCCCTGCCGTTCCTGGAAAGGGTGCCGAGGAATATGTCCTTGAAATCATGGATCAGGCAGCTTGCGAAACTGTAGTTCCAGGTACCGATCGAGGCTTCGGTGAAGTATATTTCCTTGTCCGGGGCTTCCCGCACGATACGGTCCAGCTCAGAGACGTTCCCTCCGTAATTGTGCCATGCAGAGCCGGCTATGTAGGAAGAAGCCTCGGAATCCTGATACACCTTGAGCGGATACTGGACCTGGTCGGCCATGTTGTCGTAATTGTAATTATGGTCGAATATGAGTATCCTGGTGGACAGGCCTGCGGACTTGAGAGCCGGTCCGAGAACCTTGACGAAGTCCCGGCAATCCGTCCAGTACATCAGCATGGACATGGAATTGCCTGCGTTGAGAGGCTCGTTCTGAGGAGTTACCGCTGTCACATCCACCCCCTGGCCCTTCATATACTGGATCCATTTGACGAAATAGGCCGCATAATCCCCGTAGTGCTCCGGAGCAAGACGGCCTCCCGTCCAGCTGTAATGGGCAGCCCCTGAAAGCTTCGCATCAGTCTTCATCCATCGAGGTGCCGTCCATGGGGAGCCGATGACCTTCACCCCTGGATTGATGGAATATATCTCCTTCAGGACCGGTATCACATATTTCACGTCCATCGGGTGCGGCGCGAAATTGCCTATACCCTCGGTGTCGCACCACGTGAAACGACCGTCCTCCGACAGGCCGCTTTCACCATAATCCCAAGAAAAGTCACATCCTCCTATCGCCACCCTGACGAGGCTGCAGCCGATACCGTTTTCAGGGTCGAAAACCTGGCGGAGGAACTCGGTGCGCTCTTTCTCGGGCATCTTGAGGATATTGTAGCAGGAAGACACCGTCAGCGCGGCACCGAAGCCCTCTACGGTCTGGTAAGTGTCTCCCGTGACCTTCACCACGTACTGCGGAGCGGTACCAGGCTTGGCGAAAGAATAGGTTGTCTCCTCGAACAACCTAAGCTTGTCGGCGGTGGTGGTGTACTGGAAAACGTCCTTGGATTCCTCGGGCGGCGTGACCGGATCATCCGGTTTGTCCTTCCCGTTCTCGCTGCAGGCACATCCGCATAGGAGGATTCCTGCGATAATGTATTTCAATGCATTGCCCATATCGGTCCAATATAGGAATTTTTTATATAAAGGCCGCCGCTTTCCCCAAAGCGACGGCCTGTTGTATATAAAACGAACTTAACAAATAGACAACAAAAAGAATTTTTGTATGTCCGAAAGCAAAGATACCAAGTTATTCGGGAAATCCAAAGGTTTTAATGAAATTTTTAAAACGATTTTAACAGATAATCTATTATCCGCAAGGGCTGATATCTTAAGAATTATAATCGGGGTCAGGCGAGCATTATCTGCCCTCCGGTGACCGGGATGGCCTGACCTGTCTCTCCGGTCTGGTCCATTGCATACATTATTGCCTTGCAGACATCGACCGGATTGCATCCCTTGCGCATCGGGACCTTGGACAGGTAGAAGTCCTTCACATCCTGGACAGTCTTCGCGCCAGGTGCCTTTCCTGCCTTGAGATACTGGATGAACAGGCCTTTCTCAGGGTCGCTCCAGAGCGGTCCGTCGTAATAGTTGCCCGGACAGATCGAGTTGACCTTGATCCTGAAAGGAGCCAGCTCGAGAGCGAAGGACTGGGTAAGTCCGATGCCTCCGAACTTGCTGCCGGCATAGGCGAAATTGGCTTTGCTGCCTGCGAGTCCGCTCTTGGAATTCACCTGCACGATGTCGGCGAAATATTCCGGATCGTGCGCCGTCTGGATCTTCATCACATGGCTTGCGATCTTGGCGCAGTAGAAATATGCCTTGTAGTTGATATCAGTCACGAATGAGAAATTCTCAGGAGTCATTGCTTCGAGGTCCCCTGCGCGGACGACTCCGGCATTGGAGACGAAAGCATCAAGGGCGCCGAAGTTGAGCACAGTCTCCCTCACGAGGTTCTTGAGGCTGTCCAGGTCGGCCACGTTGGTTTTCACGAATATGGCCTTGTTGGCCTTGGTCAGGGCGTTGAAGCCCTCCACAGTCTTCAACCCGGTGACTTCGTTGAGGTCGGCTACCA
>JAGDBQ010000003.1 GCA_017958985.1 Bacteroidales bacterium | reverse complement strand
TGATGCAAGCTGGCCGCTTTCCACCTTGGCCATAATCTCATTCTTCTTCTCGACAGCAACGACGGAGAAAGCATAATCGGCCACATCCGTCACCTTGGACTTGTCGACAACCGCCCAGACGAATTTCTCGGCTGGATTGGTAGCCTGCATCGAGATGACGTCGAATTGTTTAGGATGCTCGTATCCACCGTCGACGACGGTAGCTGTCCAGCCGTCCTGTACAAGGATCGTTTCCGGATACTGGAGGACGTTGAACGTCCCGGAATGACCGCCGATCGTATAGTTTACAACACCGGCACGGGTCCCCGCTTCCGTATTCTTATCGATCGTGATCTTGACGACCTGGAGTTCCTCATCTATTGCGATATGGATCCAGCTTTCATTTGAAACAAGGCTGACCGGAAGATTGGAGACGTATTTGAATTCCTTTACAGAACCCTCGGCCGGAGAGGTGACATCAGTCATATCCAGACCGCCGATTACCTCGCCGAACTGCTGGGCCGTCACGGAAATCGCATCCTTGCCGGATTGGATCGTGATCTTGGCATACCGGTTCTCCTTTCCGTTCCATTCCGGGACCGTCACGGCGACATTCATGCCGCTTACGGTAACCGTACACCATGGACGGTCCGCGGTAGCCGTTACGGCGGATTCGGCTTCGACTACGATCGTGCCGTTTCCTCCCTGTGGGGAGAAAACGAGATCCTGACTGACAATCTTGATATTGTCGTTGATCTCATAGGTAGGCTGTTCCACCTGGCAGGAGACCGTCATCAGCATGGCTCCCACCATTAAGATATGTAAATACTTTTTCATAGGCTTCATTTATTGACGAACGAATGAAGTGATGTACTGTAGGGTATGCGTTTCGCTCTTCCAGTACCAGTCATTCGTGACGTAACCGACCCTGTCAGAGGTGGAATTCGAATGTTTGGTCAGGAAATAGAGGGCGAAAGAATCCGTCTTCCTCGTCCATTTTCCGTTATCCTCCATTGTGATGGTATCGACTCCGTCAACGGCTGCGAGCGTTCCTTTCATACCGTAGCTCTGGGAAAAACCGTAGTATCCCGTGGCAATGGAACGGCACCCCATCAGGACATAGTAGCCCGTTTCCGGATCCTGGGTGATATGCTGGGTTCGGATGGAAATCGTTCCCGATCCGAGGTCATACTCGGCGAAGACGTCGAACTTATCGTGCAATCCGCTGATAAGTAACGATTTCCCTTCGACATCCTGTTTGAATTGTACGTTGGATATCGTCTTCCCATTGTTGTAATTGAGGGTCCAGGTTCCCAGGAATGAGGAGTATGAACTCCAACCCTCCGGGAGAGAGCCCTGAAGGACCATATCCGGATACTGTACTGAAGTCAGGGTCCCTTTGTCCTTGTCAAAAATGAACGAAGAGAAGGTATTGTCTCCAATCTTCACGTCTTCGTAGAAACGAAGTCCTTCCGGAGTGAAATTGTATGCGACAGTCTTGGCGTTTTCCTCATCACCGTTCAGCGTAATCGTAGCCTGTCGGGCGACCAGATCGAGCGAGATATTTGCCGGTTGGCCTTGGAAGGATCCGTCAAAGCTGCTCATGAAGATCAGTTCACTCATCGTGACTGTCTGGGAAATAAACTCTTCCGGAGAAACGGTCAGGGGATACATCTTATAATAATTCCTGGAGCGCTTGCCTTTCAGGATAATTTCCTCTGGACTGTGCTTGAGGACCAGGAACTCGAAATCTCCCTTGTAAGCCTGGTAATTGCCGGTTTCTCCATAGAGGTTCTTGCTGGTCCCGGACGGTGTAGCGAAATAATGGAGGTTGCGGTTGAAGGAATCGAAGGAAAGGGTCGGACCGTCGTCATCCGTCATCCGATAGATCGACGTTGCGGAACCGGAGAGAAGCTCGTTCCATGCCGTAACCTGGGTATCGGTAAAGGTCATCGTGAGGACGAAGCCTCCGATTCCCTGGGTCCCCGCAGAGTAGCCAGCCCCGCCGTTTGGATAGTAGTACATGACCCATCCCTGACTGGAACCGGTCAGCACTTTCTGGATGTCGACCAGGGTCTCGGCCATCCGCACGGAAGATGACTTGTCGAATAAATCCTCTTCTTGATACAGGCAGGAGACTAGGGACATCGAAGTCACCGCCGCAATCAAAAGGTATGATAGTATTCTTTTCATAAAGCAATTTCCTTAATTGATGGTTAAAGAAGTAAGATCGACCTGTCCCGCGGAGACTTCATCCTGGCGACGGAGGACAGTAGCTCTAAGTTTGTCCAAGTCTATGTCGAAGGTCCCCTTCATATAGGACTTGACCAGATCCAGCTTGGCCTTGATGAGTCCGGCTGCGTCAGTTCCTGCCTGTTCCATAAGCTCGTCCCAGCGGGCCTGTGTGTTGGTGACATAAACGGACAGCATCTCCGCGAAATCCTCGCGGTCGGAATGCTGGGCATAAGAGGTGATGAAGCCTCTTTCAAGGTAACCCGCCTTGTACGGGGGGGTTGCTC
>JAGDBQ010000002.1 GCA_017958985.1 Bacteroidales bacterium | reverse complement strand
TTCGAGACCTGCGGTTCGCAGGAGTATCCGGAGAGGATAGCCGCCGATGTAGAGACACTTAACGGCATGGGCATCAAGGCTGCCTCGTATGTGTCTCCCGGTACGGCGCACGAATGGCAGACCTGGCGCAGGAGCCTCCACGAGTTCCTGCCCCTTATCTTCAAATAGCCTGTTCCGGATCCCGGCTTTCCTGTATGGTTTTGCGGAAAGCGGCGGGAGACATGCCCGTTGCGTCCTTGAACACGGTATAGAATGTTGTCTTGGCATTGAAGCCGCTCATCTCGAGTACGTCTTCAATGTCAAGTTCCGGTTGTTCCGTGAACAGCCTGATGGCCTCCTTGACCCGGTATCCATTGATGAAAGAATTGAACCTGGCCGATGAGGTATTGAGCTCTGACGAGACATAAGTCCTGTTTGAGCCTATGGCCCTGCACAGGTCGTCAAGGCTGAACTCGGGGTTGAGATATGCCTTGTTCCCTTCGACGTATTCCACTATCTTCCTGTACAGGTTTTTCTCCTGCAAGTCAGGATCGGCAGTTCCGGTTTTGATAGGGTTGGACAGTTCATTGTTCCTGGTTTCGAGCTGCCTGTAGGTCTTTTTCAGATGATGGAAAAGGACTATGAAAGTAGCCAGTCCGAGAGTGGTGAGGAACAGAAGAATGCTGAGGAAAACGATCTCCTTTTTCTGGAAGCTCCGGATCATTTCGTCGCGTTCCTGCATGGCGTCGATGACAGAATTGTTGGTCTGAATCTCGTTGGAAATCACCTTCCCCCAACGTCTTTTCTGGTCTTCGTTGCCATATTCCTTCAAGTTGATGGTAGCGGCCTTGAACCATTTGTTGGAATGGATGTAATCGTTCCTTTCGCGCTCTATGAAGCCGAGATACTGAAGTGACTTGAGCCGGATTTCCACCAGTTCTTCTATGTGGTAGGAGTCGGCAATGACTTTCTTGAATCCGGCTTCCGCTTCGTCGAAAAGATGCTGGTCGAAGAGAGACACGGCATCGTCAAAGACCTTTTCGGTCACCGGAACAGGCGGCTTGGATGCAGCGCAGGCGGATATGCCTGACATAAGCAGTAGAACAGCCAGCAGCGATATGAAGTGTTTCATGTTCATGACAGGAACAAATATAGTAATAATATCGTTCTCCGCTTTCTGATCCGAATGCTTTTTCAAGCCTTTTCCGGCGTTCCCTTGCTCGTGAAGAGGAATATCATCAGCGGCAGGGCGATGATGGCCATAGTGGCGCTGATGGGCAGGTATATGCCGAAGTTGGCGAACTCCGAGATCAAGTATGTGACCAGCAGAAGCCCCACGCTGATCCCGCTTGAGATCAGGTAGTGCTTCCGGATGTCGGTGGACTTGCAGATGGTGCGGCTGATGTTCGGCACTCCGAGCGAGATGAAACCTATGGTTCCGCATATACTGACGGCACTGGTCACCAGGAACATGATAGCCATCAGGCTCATGGCCTTGTACAGGCGGGGAAGCTCGATCTCCCCGCGGAAATGCCGGCTCAGGTCGCGGGCCGAATACAGGGCGGCGCCGAGACCGATGGCGAACAGGCACAGCGAGAAGATGATGTCGCCATGCGTGACTCCTTCCAGGTGGAAATTGGCCGCGCCCCACAAGTAATACTGCTTGAGGAGGTCTCCAGTGGGGGCGTTCGTCACCACAATCGTTCCCAGTGAGCCGATGAAGGTGCCGAAGATGATGCCGAAGGTGATAAGGTTCTGCGTGGATACCTTTAGCGTCACGAAGAAGCAGACTATCGTGCAGATGAGGGTGCAGATGAAGGAACCGACTGTAAGCGAGCACCATCCGGACATCGTCGCGGCCGCAGCGCCGAGACACGCGGCAGAACCGAGCCCGAGGGAATACACATCACCCAGCTGGTTGCGCCACAGGTACTGCATCTGAATGCCTCCCACAGGGAGGGCAATTCCACTCAAAAGGACATACAAGAAACTGAAAAACATATTGTTACCATTTTATTTCCATAGACAGCAGGGCATTGAATCCGGGCATGGGATAGCCTTGCACGATCTGATAGGGCCTGTTGAACACATTGCCGAGGTTGAGGGTGACAGTGAGTTCCGGGACCGTGCCCCGGTGCGCAAGTCCGGTCAGGTAATAGTGCCGTGACACGCTTGCGTCACTAATGCTCCAGGGCTCGATGTAATAGTCGGCTATGTTTGCCGTGCGGGACCATTTGCCCCCTGAGATGCTGGTGTCCCAGCATAGTGACCAATATCCGTATCGTGCCTCAAGTCCGAACCCTCCGCTGTGGAGAGGGATGTAGGGAATCTGGTTGCCATAGGTCCGGCTGTCGCTGTCGGAGTGGTCGAGGGCCTGCTGCAAGGAATAGCGGAGAGTTCCTTCCATGAACCATTCTCCTCGGTTTACCCCGAATTCCGCCTTGGTATCAAGGCCCGTGACGTCCACCAGCCCAATGTTAAGCATTGTCCAGCGGAACTGGGAGGAAGTGGGTATGGCCACGATCTTGTTGCTGATCCGGTTGAAATACGGTGATACGCGCACGTCCCAGTGATAGTTTGCAGGTTTCCTGCCGCTGAACCGTATGTCCAGTCCGTACTGTTCCGCCAATTCCGGGACTAGGGAAGAGTTTCCCATTTGGCTGTAATACAGGTCGTTGAAGGATGGCTGGCCGTAGCTCCGCTTGGCGTAGGCATCGAATTCCAGATAATTGACGGGCCTCCAGAAAAGGCTCAGCGACGGCATCCAGGCATCGCGGTAAGTGTTCTCGC
>JAGDBQ010000153.1 GCA_017958985.1 Bacteroidales bacterium | reverse complement strand
CAGGGGAATGAACGGCAGGATCCTCGACAAGGCCCGCCGTATCAAGACATTGCTCAACCTGGTGAACAACGAGGGAGGAAATGCCCTGGCCTCTGCCTGGGGGATGAAGCTGGCTTCCAGGGATAAACTGAACAAGTCCGCCTCCGCCGACGTCGCTTCGCTGCTGGAATATGCCGTGGAGCACAAGGACGGCGGCTGGTATTACCCTAACGCAGTGATGCCTTGGCGCGGACTCCTCGAGAGCGAGCTCTATGCCCACTCTCTCCTCTGCGACTTGCTGGAAGCTTACAGCACCAAGGTCGCCGACGGTATCCGCATATGGATGATGCTTCAGAAGGAGACCCAGAAGTGGGAGGACGATCCGGCTTTCGTGGATGCGATCAATTCCGTCCTGAGAGGTTCCGATGAAGTCCTTGCCACAAAGGTCGTTATGCTCACAAAGACTTACGAGAAGCCTTTCGTGGAGATCGTTTCCGCCGGGAACGGTTTTACCATCGAGAGACATTTCTTCAAGCAGGTCACCGGGGAAGGCGGCAGTATAGGCAGGCTGGAAATCGTCGAAGGCATGCCGATCCATATCGGCGACAAGATCACGGCCGAGTATCAGGTAAGCAGCGACGAGAACCGCAGTTTCGTCAAGCTGGTAGCTCCGCGCGAGGCTGCCTTCAGGCCGGTCCAGGAACTGTCGGGACACTATGGATGGTGGCTGAGCCCGCTCAGGGTGAGGGGCTTGTATTCGGTAGTCCCACAGGGATACCGCAACGTCAAGACCGACTGCACCGAATACTTCTTCGATGTCTATCCGGAGGAGAAGACCACGGTTTCCGAAGAGTTCTTCGTGACACAGGACGGAACTTTCTCCGCTCCGGTGGTGACCATCGAATCACTGTATGCGCCTCATTACCGTGCGAACGACAAGTTTGACGGACCGGTGAAGGTGACAGAAAAAACGGAAAAATAATTTGCAGAATTAAAAAACAATCGTACCTTTGCAATCCCAAAACCGCAAGGTCAGGGATTTGCTCGGGAGTTTAGCTCAGTTGGTTCAGAGCATCTGCCTTACAAGCAGAGGGTCGGCGGTTCGAATCCGTCAACTCCCACGAAAGGAAAAGCCCCTTCAGATTTCTCTGGAGGGGCTTGTTGCTTATTGGATTATAAATTGTATATTTGTTGAGAAACTACATGCTTTAACCGGTCATGAACAAGAAATTAGCCTTTTCCATTCTTTTCTTCTCTCTCCTGTTTTCCGTTTCGATTCATGCGCAGCTCATACAGGTGAACCCGAAATTCGGGGAAGTTTCCAAAGCTGAAGTGGAGATGGATACCTATCCTCTCGACACGACCGCTTCCCTTCTTTTGCTTTACAGTGACCGGAAGGTCTCCGTCAGGGTCGACCCGGCGGGCAGTTTGGAAAGGGAGATCAAGGTCCGTGAGAGGTGGAAGGTGTTGAAGGAGTCTGGCAAGGATGAGATAGACTATGAGATCTTCTATTCAGTTGCCAATAACTTCACGGAGAACGTCAGGGAAATCCGTGCAACAACATTTGACTTGGTGGACGGTCAAGTGGTTTCTCACAAGATGTCAAAGAAATTCGTGTTTGACGAGCCGTATTCCGACGGTGTAAAGAGGGTGACATTTTCCCCGGAAAACGTCCGTCTCGGCTCGGTCGTGGACGTGAGTTTCATGATCATTTCCCCGACCATAGATATCGGGAAGGTCCAATTGCAGAGGGAATATCCGGTGAACCTTGCGGAGGCTACTGTATCCTTTCCGGATTTTATCTTTTACAACACAACGACCTTGGGGATGCTCCCTTTCTCCCAAGATCGTTCTTCGGTGTTCGCGACATTGGGTTCTACTTCGTATTCGGACTATTATGATAAGCTCCGCATGGCGGATGTCCCGGCTCTTCGTGGCGAACCTTACAGCTACTGCCCCGAGATTTACTGCGCAGCGGTCAATTACAATGTCAGGAGCCTCAATATTCCCGGAGTCTTGTATAAGGATTATGCAGTCACATGGGAAGATGTGGACAACAGGTTGGTTACGGCAGGACTTCTGGATTGCTGCAAGGGGTCTGCGAAACTGATCGACGGTGCTGCTGAAGCTATTGCCGGAAAGGAAGATGAACGTGAGAAGATTGCCGCTGTCAGGAATCTTGTGATGGATAAGGTTTCGTGGAATGAAAAAGTAAGCAGGTTGCCCGAGAAGGGGCGCACTGTGCTCAAGAGCGGATCGGGCGACAGTGCTGACATCAATGCGTTGGTCGCCAGCGTCTTGAACTCTTTGGGCTATCGTGCCGAACCAGTCATGGTCAAGCTCAGGGATAACGGACCGATGGTTGATTACATGATCTCGATGGATCAGTACGATGCCATGATCCTGCGGATTGAGTGCCCTTCCGGTGAGGTACACTTCCTGGATGCGGCCAAATCCGATGCGTACGTGGATGTCCTCAGTCCCTCATATCTTGTCACGAAGGCAAGGCTAATCTCGAATGACGGGCAGGGGGTCTGGATAGACTTGACTAAGGAATTATCAATCAAATCATCTGTCTTTGAATCCGTGCAGATGCGATTTGAGGACTCCCGTCTTGTAGGTTCCGGCAGGATATTCGCGACAGGGAACGATTCCTATGTGATGCGCCGCAAATACCATTCTTTCGATGACGAGGAAAAGTGGATAGAAGACTCGGAAAAGGATATGGAGATAAGGATAGGCGGGATGCAGTTTGATGATCCTTCGGGATATTCCGCCCAAAGTGTGGTCAAATATGATTTCGAAAAGGACGTGACCCTGGGAGATGGCCACATCTATGTCAATGCCTTCCTGTCCCGCTATCACTCAGACAAGACTTTCAGCAGTGAGGAAAGGACTCTCCCTGTGGACTTCCCATATTGTAATTCAATAACTTACAATCTGGTCTTCATGGTTCCGGAGGGCTATGAAGTCGAATCCATACCCCAAAGCGTCAGATACACGTGCTCTTCTCCTGAAGGCTCGGAACTGCTCCTGATATGCCGCCAGTCAGGGAATTCGGTCACAGTCAATTACAAGTTCAAGCTTGGCAGCATGCTTGTCCCTATCAGCGGCTACAAAGACCTGCGAACTTTCTGGGAGCAGGTCTGCAAGGTTGAAAAGTCGATGATTGTCCTCAAGAAGATATGAGACGCTTCCTTCTATGCTCCGTTTTCTTGCTGATGGCTGTTCTCCCTGCACTTTCTGGGGAGAAGCATGCCTCGGTTCTCCGTGACGATGAGACCTTCACTATGCAATCGTTAGAGAAAGGTGTGTTGACCGTCACCCGTTCAGTAGTCGTATATTCCAAGAAAGGGCTGGACGCTGCGGTCTTCGTTGAATATACCAGCAAGAACGATGTCCTCAGCTCCTTTTCCGGCTTCATGAAACTGCCTTCCGGGCAGTTGGTGAAGATTGGCAAGAAAGACCTTACCACTGTCTCGATCGCTTCCGGAATCGCTGAAGACGGTTTCATGACAGCCTACATGCCGTCACCTCCGTCGTATCCCGTCACAGTCACATATGAATATACGATCCAGCAAAAGGGTGGATTCGTCGTTTTTCCTGTCTACTGCCCAATCACTACAGGGAATACCGATCTGCGGGAAGGCCGCTTCACCCTTTCGGTGCCTCCGGGTACCGTAATCCGGAGCCACGAGGTCGGTCCGGCAGGGAAAAAGACAGTAGAGAAAGGAGCGAAGAGTGACACATATTCGTGGAGTTTCTCTGCTTTCGACGGGTACGTAGAGGAAAGCTATATGCCTTCTGTATTTGGGCTTGTCCCCGTCATCTATTCTTCTCCCGACGAGTTCGTGTTCGATGGTTTCCCGGGGCGTCAGGATTCGTGGAAGGATATTGCCGAATGGCAGCAGGACCTCCTGAAGTCGGATCCGGGTCTCCCCGACCGCGCGAAGGAAAAGGTTCGCACCCTGACAGAGGATATCCCCGATGACCTTGGGAAGATTAGAGCCCTGTATAAGTACCTCCGTGAGAAAACCCGTTATGTCAGCATCCAGTTGGGGATAGGTGGATTCAAGCCATTTCCTGCGTCGACAGTGGACAGGACCGGCTTCGGTGACTGCAAGGCTCTTTCAAACTATATGCGTCTCATGCTTTCGGAGGTCGGGATAGAGTCATGGTATACTGCATTGAGCACCAGGTCTGAAGATTTCATGCCTGGCTATCCTTCCATGGGACAGACCGACCATGTCATCCTGACCGTTCCTTTGAAAGAGACGAAGGATACATTGTTCATCGAGTGTACCAACCCTTCTGTTCCTCTTGGCTACAGGCACGAGGATATAGCGGGTCATGAGTTGTTGCTGATCCGTCCGGAAGGAGGGGAAACGATCCGTGCCAGGTCATATCCTGACACCATTGCCAGGACCGTTACGGTGACATCTGTAAAACTATCCGAAGATGGCTCTGCACATCTTGAAGTGTCACAGAAGAATTCCGGACGTAATGTCGAACCTTGGATCGGATATGATGCTCTTTCAAAAGAGGCGAAGCGGTCTCTTATTACCATGGGGTTGAATGCCCAGCCGCAGAATCTTGCTCCTGCCAGGATCAGAGACAACTATGATTCGTATGACGGACGCGATTGGTATCCGGAATGTGAGATAGGTTTCAGCTTCGATATCCTGACTTACGGCCAATGGAATGGCTCCAGGATGATGTTGGCGGGGAATCCATTCTCGAAGAGGATGGAGGCCCAAAGGTCCGAGAGGGTCAATCCTTTGGTTATCAAATCCGGGACTTCCATCGTGGATGAAGTGTTTATTGACATTCCTGATGGTCTGGAAGTGGAATCCATGCCTGCCAGTGTGGCTATGGATGTGCAGTGGGGCTTTTTCAGCAGCGAGTCTTCGTTCTCCGGGAACAGGATCACCATCCGCCAGGAAGTCATCTTGAAGCCATGCACCCTTCCGGCAGGAGAATACGGCCAGTTCCGTGATTTCGTCCGCTCGATGAACCGCTCCTACTCTTCGCACATAGTCCTGCGCAAGGCTGAGTGAGTTAGTGACTGATGATAGTTTCATATTTCGGTTTTTTTTTGTAATTTTGTTAAATTCAACGTAAAGTTGATTTTTGGAACCGTGAACTATTATTAATCAATAAGCAAATGAAATTAAAGGTATTAGTCATTTCACTCGCTGCTCTCCTCATCGGGACGGCGGCAAAAGGACAGGACTTCGCCATCAAGACGAACCTTCTCTATGATGCTACGAGAACCGTCAACGCAGGAGTCGAGTTCCCGATCGCCCCGAAGTGGACGATGGACATATCCGGCAACTACAACGGATGGTCCAAGCAAGACAGCAAGGCACGCTGGAGGGTGCTGATGGTTCAGCCTGAAGCACGCTACTGGTTCTGCAACCGTTTCGCCGGACACTTCGTAGCCATCAACGCGCTGGCTCAGAAGTATAATATCGGCGGCATCAACGAGTTTGGCGGCAAATTGCTAGGCACAGACTTCAATCTCTTGAAGAACAATAGGTTCCAGGGATTGGCAGCAGGTGTCGGACTTGCCTATGGTTATGCGATTCCACTGGCTACCCATTGGAATCTGGAACTCGAAGCCGGTCTGGGATATGTCCATACCTGGTATGACCAGTACCAGTGCAAGTCCTGCGGCAAGCAGGTCGCCGACAATGAGACCCATAATTATTTCGGCCCTACGAAGGCTGCCATCAATGTGGTTTATCTGTTCTAGAATAGGAGGAATGGTAATGAAAAAGTATATTTCCGCAATAATACTGATGGCCGTCGTTTCCCTTTTCGCGGGAGCCGGCCTCCGTGCGGCTGACAAGGTTACTGTAAGACCTGGCGCAGGCATCAGCAACGTGGTCGTGGACCGTATCGGAAGGAATATGAACGTCAATATGGACGTCGACCTGACCAAGGTCAATATCCCCGGCAACAAGGCATACCTGCTCACGCCGGTCCTCGTGAAGGGTGACAACTCGGTGGAACTTCCGGCTATCGGACTCTACAGCCGCGGCAGTTTCCTGCAGTACCTTCGTAACGGCAGCAAGCTGTCCAGGGGCGAGACTATGACATATTCGGTCAAGAATATGCCTCCTTCAGTCAATTACGACGTCACCGTTCCATATGAGAGCTGGATGAACGGCTGCGAACTCGTGCTCCGTCAGGAGCAGTACGGCTGTGCCAACTGCAAGGAGATCTCCTCCACCAGCGACAAGCTCGGCGGATTCAGGATCAAGACCTTCACCTTCTCTCCTGATTTCGTGTTCGCCCGTCCTGAGGCAGAGGTGACCAAGAGCAGGTCGATATCCGGCCAGGCTTTCGTGGACTTCCCGCAGGGCAAGTCGGTGGTCAATCCTGATTACCACAGCAATGCCAGGGAGCTTGCGAAGATCCGCGCTACCATCGACTCTGTGCGCAGGGACAAGGATGTCACCATCAACAGGATATACATCAAGGGCTTCGCTTCTCCGGAAGGCAAGTATTCTCTCAACGAGAAGCTCGCAAGCGCCCGTACCACCGCTATCAAGGACTATGTGAAGAATCTCTACAACCTCAGCAACAACCTGTTCAAGACCGACTTCGTGCCGGAGAACTGGGATGCCCTCAGGGATTATGTTGAGAATTCCAACCTGCCTCACCGCACACGCATCCTCGCCCTGATCGACGATGATGCCACCTACACCGACCTCGATGCCAAGGAGTGGAAGATCAAGAGTACGTATCCGGACGAATACAAGAATCTGCTCGAGAACTGCTATCCTTTCCTCCGCCGTACGGATTACAAGGTCGACTATACTATCCGCAGCTATGCTTCCGCAGAGGAAGTGGAAGAGGTGCTCAAGACCCGTCCTGGCAATCTCAGCCTTGAGGAGTTCTACCTCGCAGCCCAGAACTATACCCCTGGTGACGAGGATTTCAACAAGACCTTCATCACTGCGGCCAGGGTTTATCCTGACGATCCTACAGCCAACATCAATGCCGCTATGGCAGAAATGCAGGAAGGCAACCTGGATTCTGCCCGCAGGTATCTCAGGAAGGCCGGCAACAGCGGTCTCGCCGCTTACGCGAAGGGTCTCTACGCTGCCCTTACCGAGGATTTCGACGAGGCTTGGGATTATTTCAGGCAGGCCAGGTCCGAAGGTGTCAGGGAAGCTCAGGATGCAATCGACCAGCTGAATTACCGCAAGGAGCTCCTCGGTCTCTAGTAATCATTTAACCAGATAATCGAAATGAAAAAGCTTTTCATCATCTTGTTCGCTGCGATCACGTGTGCATCCTGCACAGAGCAGTTCAACGCCGCCTATCTGCTTTCCGGCGGCGCCAAGGTTGCCCAGGCTGCTTCGCTTACCGACGAACAGATCCAGGCATATGTTGCCCAGTACGTAACCCAGCTTGATGCGGAGAGTCCTGTCCTCCCGGAGACCAGCCCGTATGTCAAGAGGGTCCGCAATATGACCAAGGGAATCACCTCCGTCGAGGGTATTCCTCTCAATTTCAAGGTCTACAAGACTGACGACGTCAATGCTTTCGCCTGTGCAGACGGCAGTGTCAGGATCTATTCCGGACTTCTCGACAGGATGTCCGACGACGAGGTCCTGGGTGTGATCGGTCACGAAATCGGTCACGTGGCTCTCAAGCACTCCAAGAAGCAGTTCAAGCAGGCTCTCCTTACTTCCGCCCTCAGGGATGCAGTGGTTTCCACCGGAGGTACGATCGCTGTCCTGACTGCTTCCCAGCTCGGTGACATCGGTGAGGCCTTGATGAGCGCGAAGTTCTCCAGGAAGCAGGAAAACCAGGCCGATGACTACGGCTATGATTTCCTGAAGGCTTACGGCAAGAACCCTTGGGCTATGGCAATGGCCTTCGAGAAGTTGCTTGCGATGTCTTCCGGAGGTACTTCCTCAGGTACCCAGGCTGCTGCCAGCTCGGCGGTTTCCGAGATATTCTCCGACCATCCGGCTACGGAGAAGCGTATCGAAAGGATGTCCGCCAGGGCTATCAGCGACGGCTACAAGAAGCCTGCCCAGTAGCAGCTAGGTCTTTTGACTTTCAAGAAGGTGACCCTCGCGGCCACCTTCTTTTCTTATGCCGACATATATTGGTTTGTGGATGATTATCACTATATTTGGGATATGCGGTACAGGTCATTCCTTTTTCTCCTGGCGGTGCTGTCCCTGCCGGTTTCCTTGCAGTCCAAGGATTATTATGTTTCTCCGAAAGGCAGCGACAGTGCGCCCGGTACGGCGCAGAAGCCCTGGAAAACCATAGGCAAGGCTGTCTCCGTGATCCGGCAGGAGCAGGAAGATGTACGTCTGATAGTAGGGGACGGGGAATATCCTGTAACCTCTGCCATAATACTCTCCGGGAACCGTTCGAAAAAGGTTTCGGTGGAAGCAGCCCCGGGTGCCAGCCCGGTCCTTTACGGGGACAGAGAGTTGTCCGGTTTCAGCCGGACGACTGACAGGTCAGTGTTGTCAAGACTCGCTCCCGGAATGCGGGGGAAGGTGGTGGAGTGTAACCTGAAGTCTCTGGGAATCAGCGATTACGGCGAGGCTTGCAGGAAAGAGAACCTCGCGGACCTGTATTATGACGGGGTCCGTCAGAAACTTGCCCGCTATCCGGATGAAGGTTTCACCAGGTCGGGGAAAGTCTTGGGGCCGACCCCGAAGGACGATGAATCTTGCGTGGAAGGAATATTCTCATTCCGTTCCGACCGCCTTGGGAGATGGGCGGAAGAAGACGAACCCTGGATCCACGGGTATTACAGATGGGATTGGTCCGAAGATTACCACCACATCACCGGCATCGATCCGGGGAGTGGAGCAATCACCCTGGAGGCACCCTGGCATCGATACGGCTACAAATCCGGATTCAAGTTCGCCGGTGTCAATCTTCTCTGTGAGCTGGATTCACCCGGTGAGTACTACGTCGACCGCAAGAAAGGGAAACTGTACTGGTATCCGCCGCTGGACCATTTCCGGCGCGGGAAAGTGGAGTATTCCGTTTACAGCGGCGACTTTATGTTGGAAATATCTGATTGTGAAGATGTTGTCCTGAAGGGCATCGCTTTCGAGGGAGGACGTCGCAATGCCATATCCGTGAAAGGCTGCAGGAATGTCAGCATCGAAGGGGTGCGTGTTTCGCGCTTCGGAGGTGACGCAATACATATCAATGAATCACGTGACATACAGGTCGCAGGCTGCCTGCTGGAACGCTTGGGCCACCGTGGAATAAGGGCTTACGGCGGGAACAGGAAGACCTTGGAAGAGGCTGGTTATGTGTTTTGCAACAACCTGGTGAGGGACTTCTCCCAGTTCAGGCATACCTATGAGCCCGGAGTATCCTTCCACGGATGCGGACTTGTCATTTCCCATTGCGAATTCTACGGTTGTACTTCGTCGGCGCTCAATCTGGGCGGGAACGAAATCCTCATCGAATACAACCATTTCCACGATCTGGTAACCGAGAGCGACGACCAGGGAGCGCTGGATATGTATTTCAATTACAGTTACAGGGGAGTGGTCATCCGCTACAACCTCTGGGAGGACATTACCGGAGGCTCGCTCCACGGATCGGCGGGAGTCAGGCTGGACGATATGATCTCCGGGAATCTGGTGTACGGCAACGTATTCCGCAATGTCGGGGGAGTCCACTTCGGCGGCGTACAGATCCACGGCGGTAAGGACAACATAGTGGAGAACAACGTATTCTACGATTGCAACTATGCGGTCAGTTTCTCTCCCTGGGGTCAGAACAAATGGGATACTTACCTGGAAGATGAGGAGACGAGGAAGAAGCTGTACGAGGAGGTGGATATAACGGGTCCTCTTTACAGGGAGCGTTATCCAGAGCTGGAGGGAGACATACATTCCGGGGTCGACCACAATATCGTCAGGAACAACCTTGCCATCGGTTGCAGGGAGATGTTCTTCAGGGAAAACGGGCAGAACCTGGTCTTGAACAATTCCGGTGTGGAAATGGGAGAAGGCTCCGTCCTTTCCCGTCCGCTCGAGTATTACCTGAACCCTGAAGTGCTTGCCGGTTACGGGCTGCAGCCCATCCCTTTCGACAAGATAGGAAGATTCTAGCCTACCGTGAACGCTACCGATATGGTATTCCCGCTTTCATCTACCGCTGTCACGGTATGCATACCCTTTTGCGGGACCAGCCTTATCTGGTGCAGATACCGGGTCTCTCCCACGTATTCTTTGTCCAGATGCCAGAATACCTTCGTTTCAGGATTCCTGTGCGCCAGGTTGAACGTGATCCCAGCGGTGGAGCCGTCCAGCTGGCGCGGGATATAGATCACCGCCCCGCTTTCAGGATAGATGAACTCCATAGGCGCGTAATCCTGCTTGTTCTCCGGAATATAAGGTTTGTATTCGGGATGATGCTGCCGGTAATACCACTCCATCGAAGGAGGGAGGACGAATGTGCGGATCCCTTCGATTGTCTTGTGGTATGGGCAGGAGCTGCTCTTGATGGCTTTCCTAGGGAGCATCAAGGTGTCCGCGTGCGGGCAGTCGACTCCTTTGAGATGGCCTGATTCGCTGCAGACTTCCGCAGTGATGTAGTCTCCGTACACCGGCTCCTTGAACCAACCGTCGGCATAATATTCCCCGTTGCCTTCTTTAGGGCGCAGGAGGTTGAATATGTCGAACAACACCGGGCCGGCGGTACGTGCGCCGGTCAGTCCCGGCATTCCCTGGCCCTGGGCGTTCCCGGCCCAGACCCCTACCGCATAGTCGGCAGTGAATCCGACTGCCCAGGCGTCCCGGAAGCCGAAACTGGTGCCGGTCTTCCAGGCTACTTTCTTGACGGAACCGATCAGGTGCCAGTCGATTTCGTCGGGGCGGTTGACCTCTTTCAAGGCATCTAT
>JAGDBQ010000001.1 GCA_017958985.1 Bacteroidales bacterium | reverse complement strand
TGATGCAAGCTGGCCGCTTTCCACCTTGGCCATAATCTCATTCTTCTTCTCGACAGCAACGACGGAGAAAGCATAATCGGCCACATCCGTCACCTTGGACTTGTCGACAACCGCCCAGACGAATTTCTCGGCTGGATTGGTCGCCTGCATCGAGATGACGTCGAACTGTTTAGGATGCTCGTATCCACCGTCGACGACGGTAGCGGTCCAGCCGTCCTGGACAAGGATCGTTTCCGGATACTGGAGGACGTTGAACGTCCCGGAATGACCTCCGACCGTATAATTTACGACACCCGCACGGGTTCCGGGTTCCGTATTCTTATCGATCGTAATCTTGACGACCTGGAGTTCCTCATCGACTGAAATATGGATCCAGCTTTCATTTGAAACAAGGCTGACCGGCAGATTGGAGACGTATTTGAATTCCTTGACAGAACCCTCGGCAGGAGAGGTGACATCCGTCATATCCAGACCGCCGATTACCTCGCCGAACTGCTGGGCCGTCAAGGAGATTGTCTCCTGACCTGATTTGATGGTAATCTTGGCATACCGGCTTTCCTTACCTGTCCATTCAGGGACCGTTACGGTAATGGTCATCCCGTTGGAGGTTACGTTGCACCAAGGACGGTCTGCAGAGGCCGACACGGGAGATTCCGCTTCGACGACAACTTCTCCGGAACCACCCTGTGGCTGGAAAATAAGATTCTGGCTTACGACAGTGATGTTGTCGTGGATCTCGTAAGTGATCTTCTCCTCCTGGCAGGCGACCGCCAGCAAGGCGGCCACGGCCAATAAGATATATAAATACTTTTTCATAGGCTTCATTTATTGACGTACTAATGAAGTAATGTACTTGAGGGTATGATCCCCGTTCTTCCAGAACCAGTCTGCCGTAACATAACCGACACGGTCGGAGGTGGAGAATGATCTCCTTGACAGGAAATACAGACCGAAGGAGTCGGTTCCCCTGGCCCATTTCCCGTTATCCGACAAGGTGATGGTTTGAACGCCGCCGGTGGTGGAGAGCACTCCCTTCATACCGTAGGTCTGTGAGAAAGAGTAATATCCGGTGGCGATGGAGCGGCATCCCAGCAGGACATAGTAGCCCGTTTCCGGATCCTCAGCGACATGCTGGGTCTGGATGGAAATCGTTCCCGTTCCAAGGTCATATTCCGCGAATACGTCAAATTTATCGTGCAGGCCGCCGATCAGGATCGATTTCCCCGCGACATTCTCCTTGAGTTGCACGCCGGTGAGCGTCTCCCCGTTATTGAGATTGAGCGTCCAGGTTCCCAGGAAGGAAGAATAGGAACTCCATCCTTCCGGAAGCGATCCCTGAAGGACGAAATCCGGGTACTCCGTGGAAATCAGCGTCGCTTTGTCCCTGTCAAACTTGAACGAAGAGAACGTATTGCCACCCATTTTCACATCCTCGTAGAAACGGATTCCTTCCGGAGTGAAGTTGTAGGCGACAGTCTTGGCGTTTTCCTCATCCCCGTTCAGCGTAATCGTAGCCTGACGGGCATTCAGATCGAGAGTGATGTGTGCCGGCTGGCCATTGAAAAGCCCGTCAAAGGAACTCATGAAGACCAGTTCGCTCGTCTCCACGGTCTGGGAAACATACTCTTCGGGAGAAACAGTAAGAGGATACATCTTGTAATAGTTCAGGGAACGTTTCCCTTTCAGGATGATCTCCTCCGGGCTGTGCTTCAGGACGAGGAACTCGAAATCACCCTTGTACGCCTGGTAATTGCCGGTCTCTCCGTAAAGGTTGCTACTGGATCCGGAAGGAGTGGCGAAATAGTGCAGGCTGTTGTTGAACGAGTCGAAAGCGAGGACGGGACCGTCATCGTTCGTCAACTTATAGAGGGACGTGTCGGAACCGGGAACCTTTTCATTCCAAGCCGTGACCTGAGAGTCGGTAAAGGTCATCGTAAGGACATAGCCTCCGATACCCTGGGTACCGGCATTGAAACCAGCTCCGCCGTTCGGATAGTAATACATGACCCATCCCTGGCTGGAACCGGTCAGTACGTTCCTGATGTCGACCAGGGTCTCAGCCATCCTAAGGGAAGAAGACTTATCGAAAAGGTCTTCCTCCTGGTACAGGCAGGATACAAGGGACATCGAGGCCACGACCGTTATCAAAACGTATGATAATATTCTTTTCATATCGCTTATTCCTTAATTGATGGTTAAAGAGGTGAGGTCGACCTGTCCGGCGGACACTTCATCCTGACGCCTCAGGATGGTTGCCCTCAGCTGGTCGATGTTGATATCGTAAGTACCTAGCATATAAGACCTGACAAGATCAAGCTTTGCAGTGATCAGGGAAGCGGCATCACCTGCATCCGCCATCCAGCTATCCCACTGCTCCTGGGTATTCGTCACGTAGATGGACATCATCTCGGCGAAATCTTCACGGTCGGAATGCTGGGCATAAGAAGAGATGAAACCTCTCTGCATATAACCGGAATTGTACGGTGCATTGCTCCAGTCGTTGTAGACATAGTCGTTCGGCGTGATCTGGCTGAACTCGACCGGGAAGTCCTTGGTCTGGTTCAGGATGTGCGTGAACTCGTGATGGATAGTCTTGATATAGTAGTGGTTCAAGCCCCGGACGGTGTCATAGCTTGGACTGAACGTTCCGTCCAGCACCTTTGGAATCCAGTTGACCCCCGTGAGGAGTATCTTCTTTCCTCCTTCTGCCGTACCCAGGATTATCGTACCGTTGTTGTTGTACTCCCATTCCCCGATGACGAAGAACATCTTAGGGAAGTACAGGCGGGTGAAATTCACTCCTGCGACCTCGTCATACGAATCGATGCAGAGATACTTCACGAGATGGGCCATTATGATGGCACAGTCGTAAGAAGCAGGAATCGTGTAGTACGAACGGTTCGACTCGTCAATCTGGTACCGGTACTTGAAAACGATGTTGTAAGGATTGACGTAATTCGCTTCCAGCCACTTGTCAAAGTCATTCTGGATATAGTCATCCATCGTGATGATACTTTCCTTGCCGAGGGGTTCATCCTTCCGGCAGGAAGAGAACGCTACGGCGAACAGGGCGGAAACCAGTGCAAAAACTATATATTTTTTCATATTCGTTCCTCCTTGATTTAGTTACGGGGATTCGGCTGAAGACCGGCATCGATACACTCCTGAGGGACCTGGACGGCCTGACGGGGATCGCGATAATCCATCGTATCCTCAATGCGGTCGATATTGCCGTTGGAATCGCAGAAACGACGGTAGATCGTAATACCGTAGCGCTTCACATCAAACCAGCGTTCACCGTTGCCCCATCTTTCAGCGCGGTGGAAGCGGAGGCAAAGCTGCAGCATGCTTTCCTGCACGGAACCTTCGGCATCGATCTGGAAGGCAGGATGCAGGTGCTTCTTCTGCGTCGGCTTATCCCAGAGGTAGTAGTCCATACTGTTCTCGAATTCGGTGATACTTTCCGGGGTCATATTGATTTCCTCGGAAACCACGTAGAAGTTGTTCGCCCAGAGATTCAGGTCCTCACAGGCGGAATCGAACTGCTTGAGCATTACCTTGGCCTCGGCCCTGAGCAGCAGGGTTTCATCTGCCGTGAAGGCAGGGAAGATACCGCGTGCATACCCGGTTCCGGTCACCTGGTTCGTGGTCTGGAACTGATAGTACACCTTCCAGAGAAGGACATAGCTCAGCGAACCGCTGTTGTAACGGCGGGAACGGAATCTGAGATCCGCATTATCCACACCTGTCCTCTTCCAAGGGAGCGGAGCCAGCAGGTCCTCCGTCAGGGCGATATTGTTCGTGTAAGCATAGTGCTTGTTCGAACCGGAACTATTGTAGAACGTCGTGTTGCCCAGATTGCTGTAGGCGGAAGTCATCAGGAGGTTGCACTTGTTGTCAGTGCTGTTGTACATCGTACGGCCTTCCGGCAGACTCGAAGTATTGCTCTGAAGGGCATTGTAATCCCTCAGAAGGCTCTTCGGGGCTGAGCCCAGGCACTCGTCGGCATACTTGACGGCAAGATCCCATTTATGATAGTAGAGGTAGAACTTCGTCGCGAAGGCGCAGGCGGCCTGGCGGGTGAAGTGCCACTTGGGGACATCGTACGTATCACCAATATACTTCAATCCTTCCTGGATGTCCGCGTCGATCTTCGCATAGACCTCCGCCACGTTTCCGCGCTCATACGTCGGATTGAGACCTTTCTCAGGGGTTTCCATATAAGGGATGCCCAGGTCCGTATCGCTGTACTGGGGATCGTAATGGAGGCAGAAAACATTGACAAGGATAAAGTGGGCGTAAGCGCGGCAGATAAGCGCCTCGCCGTAAGCCTCGGCTATTGCAGGGCTGACTGAAGGACCGCCCATATCCTGAATGGCTTCGAGCGCCTGGTTCGCACAAGCGATGACACTCCAGCCATCGGACCAGATATACCTCGGTGAAGAGTTGTTGGAAAGGGTATTGTCCTTCCAGTTCCAGAGATCCTGGAAGAACTGTCCCTGGGTCCCGGAAACGACAGCTGACATATTATCCAGCTGGTCGGACATATATTCGGTTACCGTCACATACCAGTGGGTAGGATAGGCCGATTTCAGCAAAGCTTTCACCTTTTCTTCCGTATCGATCTCGGTACGGTTATCCGGCATCGTATCCAGGTACTTATCGCAGGAGACCAGGCCCATCAACGCAAATGCTATCGCGAAAATATATTTTTTCATTTTCATAACTTGCTAATTATTAGAGACCTATCTTAAGAGTGAGCGTAAACTGTCTCGGCACCGGGACGGCGACACCGCCGGAATTGAAGAATTCAGGATCCTGGCCGTTGAGTTTCTTGTCGGCATAGAGCAGGCAGAGGTTGGTAGCCTGCAGCTTGAGTGAGAGGTTCGACATCTTCATCTTCTGGACGAAAGTCTTCGGAAGGTCGTAAGACAGAGAGATCTCCTTCAGACGGATGAAGTCACCGCTGGCAATGCGCTCGTCGGAATAGTTGTAGGCGTTGTACGCATAGCTGAGGTTGCTGTAGTTGTAGGACTGCATACGGGATGCGATGACCGGGATCGTCGTGGTATTCTCGTCACCCGGAACCGTCCAGCGGTTCTTGAATTCCCTCGGCATCGAGGAAAGGTCGGAATAGCTTGAACGGAATACGGGATCGAGGCGGATGACATTCCCGAAGGAACCGGTAACGAACACATTCAGCCTGAGGCCCTTCCACTCGACGGTGTTACCGATTGATCCGACTCCGGTCGGATCGGCAGTACCCTCATACTTGAGGTACTTGAGCTGTTCCTGGTCGGAAAGCTGGAAGTTGATGCCGGTAACGGTAACCTCTCCGTCCGGTCCGTAGAAAGTAGGAAGACCTTCCTCATTCAAGCCGGCGAACGGGATGGAGAAGATGGAATGGTTGGTATAGCCTTCCATAGCAAAACCGCTTCCCCTCACGAGATCGATGACTCGCTTGGAAGTGGTCAGCTTGGTGACCGTATTATGGGAGTGCGACCAGATGAAGTTCGTGGTCCACTTGAAATTCTTGGTCCGGATATTCTGGGTCGTGAGGGAAAGCTCATAACCGCCGGAGGTCATAGCTGCCACGTTACCGTATTTGGTGATTTCACCGCCGATACCCATCGTATTGGTGATACCGATGAGGTCGTAGTTGTTACGGTCGTACCAGTCCGCGATGAAGTTGACTCGGTTGTCGAAGAAACCGAGTTCGATACCGATGTTGAGCTCGTGCTTCTTCTCGAAGGTCAGATCCGGATTCGCGAGGCTCGAGATATCGATGGAGGTCTCCATATCACCGACGACCGGACGCCAGATGTTGCGTGCATAGTAGACGGCGTTGGAGTTGGTAACCCAGGACGGACCGCTTTCCGCAGTCAGGGAATAAGAAGCCTTCAGGGCGGCGTGGCTCAGAGTAGGCTGGAGCGGACGCATCCAGGGCTCGTCGGAGATATTCCAACGGGCGGACACGTTCCAGGTCGGGAGCCAGCGGGCGGTGCGGGAATGGCCGAGACGGTTGGATCCTTCATAACGCATCGTACCGTTGAGGCTGTACTTGCCCTTGTAGGAATAGTTGGCAGTGCCGAAGAAGGCGGCCCGACGTTCGTGGGTATTGTCCAAGGAGTAATAGTCCGCCGCATTCTCAGCATCTTTCTTGAATACCTTGTAGTAGTAGCTCGGGACTTCACCCATACTGTACTGCATGCCCCAGCCGCGGAACCAGGTCTCGTGACGGTCATTGGAGTTGACCTCCATACCGCCGTATGCGCTCACCTGGTGCACCTGGGCGAAGGTGTGGTTGTAGTTCGCGGAAAGACGGAAGTCCCAACCGTTCATCTTGTTGTCCGTCTTCTGGAAAATACCTCCGTTGGGGAGGACAGATTCAGGCAGTGCGTAACGGATATCCGGATCCGTGTACAAATAAGAGTTGTCGTCCCGGATCGTCGTCGTATAGGCGGCGCGGTACGCCTGGGCCTGGTTGGAATTGTCGAGGATGTAATGCTCACGGGAGCTGCCTGAATACTTTGAGGCGGCGAGGGCGGAAATCTCGAGGTCGCGGAAGACCTTCCATTTCAGTTCGCCCTGGAAACGGAGGTTCGTCACATCCAGGTCCATATAGTTGTTCTCCAACTCGTAAAGGATGTTGAACGGAGCGTAGTTACGGGTATAGAACACATCCGGATCGAGGGTCCTGGAAGTATTCAATGCGTAAGAATACGGGTTGATATCGAACGCACGGGTGACCTCACCGCTGACCACGTTCGTCGTACTTCCCAGGGTTCCAGGAGCACGCTGCTGCCTGTAGGAGGCATTGGCGATCATATTGAGGGAGAGGTTCGGGAGGAGCTTGTACGTTGAATTGATATTCGCCGTATAACGCCGTACGGAACTCTGGTCGGTCCATCCCTTGTCGTCCATTACCGACATTGAAGCGTAGTAGTTGCCCTTGTCGGTACCACCGCTCATCGAGATGGAGTGGTTGTGCTGGACATTGTATTTGAAGAGAATATCGAACCAGTCCGTGTTGCGGTACTCGGCAGCTCTCAGGTAAGCAGCCTTCGCCTCGTTGGTATTGGCTATGTCGAACTGGCCAGTGACAGGATCAAAGGTACCGAGGAGCTCGTACATCTTGCCGTAGACACCGCTCTGGGAGGCATTCGCAGTCGAAGCGTAATTCAGCCATCCCTTCTGCTCCAGTTCCTGGTATATACCCATCTGGTCCTGGGAATTCATGATATTGAAAGTCGAGTAGCTCGGCTTCCTGCGGACTGTATATTCCCCGGTGTAGCTGATGGAACTATGTCCGACACGACCCTTCTTCGTCGTGACGACAATGACGCCCGCCATTGCGCGCGCACCATAGATAGAGGTTGCGGAACCGTCCTTGAGGATGTCGAAGCTCTCGATATCGTCCGAGTTCAGACCAGCGATCGCCGAGGAAATCAGCGTGTTGGCATCACCAGAGCTGAGGTCTTCCGCATCGATCTCCACGATGTCTTCCATAATGACGCCATCGACGACCCACAGCGGTTTCGAGGAACCGTAGATCGAGGTGGCACCGCGGACGCGGATCTTCGGAGCGGTACCGAACGTACCGGAGACGTTCTGGACGGAGACACCGGCAACACGGCCTTCAAGGGATCTCGAAATATCGGCCATACCGCTGATCTTCGTATCCTCGGCGTCCAGTTTGGCGGCGGAACCCGTGAATATACGGCGGTCGACCTGGGTCATACCCGTGACGACAGCCTGTTCCAGCATTTCGGAATCCGGCGACAGGGTCACATTCACGAAGTCCTTCACAGGCACCTTGGTTTCTTCATAGCCCATGAAAGAAATGATGATGTTCTTCGCACCGGAAGGAACCTTGTCGAGGACAAAGTTACCGTCGAGATCTGTTGTCGTACCGATTTTCGGGTAGCCCTCCGGCGTAACGAAGGCACCGGCTACCGGCTGGTTGTCATCCGATGCGATGACATGGCCCTTCACCGTCCTCGTCTGCGCCCAGGTTACCCCGCCCCACAAGAGGGTCGCGGCGACACAGATGATTAGTTTTAGAAGTTTTGAGTGCATAAATGATTAATATTATGAATGGTCAAGTTGTTGGGATTTCCCAATATATGCATTTTCTGCGAAGAAATCAAGTTTGACTATCGTACGCTTTCAAAAAACAGAAGAATGGAGGAAAATGAGTATATTTGTAAACTATCGAAAACAGAACGACTTATGGATATATTCAAGAAAACGGCCGCCGCTTCAGCATTGATACTGATGCTTTTGGCTCCCGGTTGCAAGGAGAAGGCCCCGGAAAGGACCCGGATGGAAGAAGACGCCCTGGCGCTCGCGAGCCCGGACGGCAAGCTGGAACTCAAGTTCTGCCTGACCGAAGACGGAACCCCTGCATATTCGCTTTCCCGCGAAGGCAAGGAAGTGATCCTGCCTAGCACGATGGGATTCGAATTGAGAGGGAAAAGGCTTGACAAGACCTACGAGCAGAAATCCGGAAGGGTATATGACCGCCCTGTAAGCCTCCATTCCGATTTCACCATAACCTCTGTCCAAAGGGACTCCCTCGACGAAACCTGGGAGCCGGTGTGGGGAGAAGAAACCCAGATACGGAGCCATTACAACGAGCTGGCCGTCACCCTGGAACAGGGCGGAGACAAGGAGAACGGGCCTGACGCCGTAATGTTGATCCGTTTCCGTCTGTTCGACGACGGACTCGGCTTCCGTTATGAGTTCCCGACGCAGGACAAGATGAGATATTTCACGATCAAGGAAGAGCTGACACAGTTCGCGATGCCAGGAGACATCACAGCCTGGTGGATTCCCGGAGACTACGACACCCAGGAATACAACTACACGAAGAGCCGTCTTTCGGAGATCAGGAACATCATTCCGAACAATGCCGAATGGAACGCATCCCAGCAGCTGTTCTCTTCCACCGGAGTACAGACATCCCTCCAGCTCAAGACAGACGACAGCCTGTACGTAAACATCCACGAGGCAGCCGTGGTCGATTATCCGGCGACCAGCCTCAACCTGGACGACAGGAACTTCATATTCACGACCTGGCTGACCCCTGACGCGCAGGGTTGGAAGGGACATATACAGACTCCCGGCAAGACCCCGTGGCGCACGGTGATGGTGGTGGACGATGCCCGCAAGGCTCTGGCTTCCAGGCTTATCCTGAACCTGAACGAACCTTGCGCACTGGATGACGTTTCCTGGATACATCCTGTCAAGTATATGGGAGTATGGTGGGAGATGATCACCGGCAAGTCACACTGGTCCTATACCGACGACTTCCCTACCGTTGAACTCGGGGTAAGCGACTATTCCAAGGCCACCCCTCACGGCCGCCACGGAGCCAACAACGCCAACGTGAGGCGCTATATCGACTTCGCAGCGGCGAACGGATTCGACGCCCTCCTGGTCGAAGGATGGAACGAGGGTTGGGAGGACTGGTTCGGCTGCCAGAAGGACTACGTCTTCGACTTCGTGACCCCATATCCAGACTTCAACCTCAAGGCCCTCAATGAATATGCCCATTCCAAGGGGATCAAGCTCATAATGCACCACGAAAGCTCAGCTTCCACGGTCAATTACGAAAGGCACCTGGAAGAAGCATATTCCCTGATGAACAAGTACGGCTACGATGCCGTCAAGAGCGGCTATGTCGGCGACATCATACCTTACGGCGAGCATCACTACAGCCAGGCTCTGGTCAACCACTACCTGTACTGCGTCAAGAAAGCGGCGGAGCACAGGATAATGGTCAACGCCCACGAGGCCGTGCGTCCGACCGGCCTGTGCAGGACCTATCCGAACCTCATCGGCAACGAAGCCGCGATGGGTACCGAATTCCGCAGCCAGGTCCTGCCGCATCACGTCACCATCCTTCCTTTCACCCGCCTCCAGGGAGGCCCTATGGACTATACTCCGGGAATATTCGAAATGGATCTGTCCAAGCTCGACCCGAGTGACCATTCAAGGGTACAGTCCACCATCTGCAAGCAGCTGGCGCTGTACGTGACTATGTATTCCCCGCTCCAGATGGCAGCAGACCTTCCGCAGCATTACAAGGCCCAGCCTGATGCCTTCCAGTTCATCAAGGACGTAGCCATAGACTGGCAGA
>JAGDBQ010000022.1 GCA_017958985.1 Bacteroidales bacterium | reverse complement strand
CGGATCCTTGAACTGCCAGGGCACGTCGTGTATGGGAGAACGGAACTTGTAGACCTCGTCGAACCAGGCATCCACCTCCATCAGGTATCCTCCCTCGATGGAAGTCTTCTTGAGCGGAGTGATATTCACGCGGTTCTCATCCACCTTCACCTGCTCGCAGAGGTAGTAATTGCCTTTGTGCTCGCCGTTGAGTATCAACTCCACGAACTTGCCGGAAGGGGTCCAGGCAAGCTCGGTCTTTCGGGAAATCTCGAATGCGACGGCGTTGCGGATGAGGGTGCGGTCCATCCAGTTGGCGAGCAGGCACCATCTCTTGTGCTTCTTCATCCCGAGAATCTCGCCCTTGGAATCCAGCTTCATCGCATAAGGCTTTTTGGGGAACTGGGTCCAGGTGCTGTTGCCGCGGCCTTTCACGCTCAGGCTGCCCTCGTAGTCGATGCTGCCGTCCGGATTGTAGATGGTGACGGTGGCTCCCTCGAGCCAGACCTCTTTCGATACGATGGGGGCGGCGTCAGGGGTGTCCAGGACCACTACGGGAAGCCCCGTGTTGAGCCCGTATATGCTGTTGCTCATCACCCTGAATGCGTTGGAGCGTATGCCCTTGGCGGCAAAATATGCGTCTTCGTCATAATCCGAAGAAACCGACAGGTCCCTGAGGACCGCCTCATACTCTCCCTCGGCCTCTGTCTGGCGGACTTCTTCTAGAGCGAAGTAGCTGCAGTCTGTCTCGAGGGTGAGGTCCTTGACGTCGAAGCCGGCGTTCGAAGGGTTGATGCGGAAGGAAACCACGGTCGTGGCGCCGAGGCCGAGTTTGGCCGGACGCGTGGTGGCCAGTACTATCCCGGTGAGACTCGTGTTCACCAGGGGCAAGGTATAGGACTGGCCATCGGCAAGGGTGATAACAACTGTGTTCTGGTTAATCTGAATGGAGACAAGCTCGCCTCCGGAATTGTCGATGGTAAGCGATGTGCCGTCGGTGAAGGAAAGGATGTAGGAGTCGCTCTCTTCCCGGACTTCGCTGATGATCTTGTTTTCGCGGATGACCTGCTGGATCCAGTCCGATACGGTCTCCAGATTGGAAACCCTGTGTTCCAGGTCGTCCAGCCTCTCCTCGACCTTATCGCAGGACAGCAGGACGCCGGCGGCCATCAAGCCTGCCAGCAGGAAAAGTTTCAGTGTCGAAGCATTTGTCGCCATTCAATCATATGGTTTTGCGACAAATGTACGCGCCCCCGTTTAACAAAGGGATTAATAAAGGAGTTAATGGGATTAATTTTTTACAAAAGTTGTGAAATCTTTGGGGAATTCTTCGCCCATAACCCGCAGATAATCACTCGTAAAGCGCTGAAACACAGCACTTGCAGTGCCCGACCGGCCAAGACTTATCAGAGCCTGGCACTTGAGGGCGATGGCGTCCTCGTCGAGGGAGTCGAACAGCAGTCGGCAGTTCGCAACCCGCAGGCAGGTTTCGGGAGAAGCGCCCTCGTCCACTATGCCGGAGAGCCTCCTCAGGACGGCCTCGGTGTACCTTGCCTTGAAGGGATCCAGCCACTCGAACTGGTACTCCGGAAGGAGGGCGCCCCAGGATGCAACACGGAGGATTTCCGCATTATCTCCCCCAAGCAAAGCCCTCTTGGCGATAAGGCAGTCGCAGAGATCTGCCTCGTCCTCAATTCTCCAGACTCCGCCTTCCTGAAGGATGGAGATGGGACCGACCTGCTCCAGGGCATCCCTGAGTTTCTTGAGGTAAACGCCCTTATTGTTGTTGAAGCTCTCGTCGGATTTGTCCGGCCAGAGTATGGATTTCAGCTTGGCGTTGGAAACTCCGCCCTTTTCTATAGTATACAGCACCAGTAGGGCCAGGAACTGCGTCAGGGTGGGAGATAACGACGATGCGATGTCTTTGCCTTCGCGGTCCCGCACGTGGAATCCTCCGAGAAGATAGACGCCCGGAATGTTCGGCTGAGGGGGCTCTACGGGGAGTTCTTCGGCCACGGCCGGCTTGCGCGAACGCTTACGGAAGATTACGGGCAGCAGTGCGGCCGCGAGCAGCAATCCTATGAGGATGTAGAGCCATGCAGGCAACCCGGACGAAGATTTATCATCGTTTGCAGGAACGACAGGATGCGACAGGAGAAAGATCTCTACTTTATGGTTTCCCGCATTGTCCTGATAGCAAAGTGCAGATATGAAACTGTCCGATTCTTTATTGAAGCAGAGCCTTGCCTGGGACTTGATATCCAGGAAAGGATATGGAATGGCTTCCGACAGGGCCTCGGCGTTCCCGG
>JAGDBQ010000152.1 GCA_017958985.1 Bacteroidales bacterium | reverse complement strand
TGGTAGCACCTATTCTCTTGATACCCAATGCTTTCGCAAGGGCGATGGACATATCGTTGATAGGCTCGTTGGTAATCATAAGGCACTCTGCTCCGTATTTGGACATCAGGTAGCGAAGGGCGCGGTAGTCGCTGGAAGTGAAAAGATAGGTTGCTCCTTCCGGCTTGTTCTTCATCACGGTCTTGTAGAGCTTGTCGCAATATTCTTCAAGCCTCTCCTGCGGATACAGTTCGACCGGTTTGGTCTTCAGTTCGAATTCCACGTACAGCCCGTCCGGACGGCAGGTCTTGAGGAACTTCATCAGCTCGTCCAGGGTCATCAGCCTGTGGCCTCCCTTGGTCTCCAGGGCAAGCAGTTCCTTGAGAGTCTTCTCCTCGAGGACTCCGGTACCGTTGGTGGTGCGCTCAAGCGTGTGGTCGTGGTTGATGATAAGGTATCCGTCCTTTGTCATACGGATGTCCGTCTCGAAGCCGTTGTATCCGGCGTCCCTGCTGGCTTCGAAAGCGGAAAGGGTATTCTCGTCGTATTCAAGGCGTCCGCCGCGATGAGAGAACGCACGCACGGTCTGATTCTGGGCGAACATCGTTCCGCAGAGGAACAACGACGCGATGATAATTGCTGTCTTTTTCATATTCGGTTATTTAGATTATCGCTTTACTTTTTTCAAGGTCCCAGGCACCGCCAGATGCGAAAACCTTGCCGACAAGCTCGTCGTAGAAGCATCCTCTCTTCGCAAGGTCAAGTACGTTGTAGCGGAAACGCATCAGCTGTACCTTCGGGAACATATCCCGGAGCATCTCCCTTGTGACTCCGATCATCGAAGGATCATACGGAGCTCCGGCCTTCTTGAAGAGATCCTGCATCTTTTCGAATGAATATACCTGACCCTGGAGTTTCTTCTTGAACTCCGGCCAAACCTCCTTGACGAGAGCCATCTGGCGGCGGACCTCATCGGCATCCTGGTATTTCTTGGTGATTTCGGTATATCCAAGATCCGGCACAGGGAAGCCTTCGAATATCTTCAGGGCCCTTTCCTGCTCCTGCTCCAGCGTAGGCCACGCTGCGGCACACGCATCCGGATCCAGTTTGGTGAGGTCCATCTTGAACAGCTCGTCGAATACCGCGCACATCGTCAGGGTTCCGATCGAAACCTGGAATCCGTGGGACTGGAGCTTGCCGTGATAACGGAAATGGGTCATATCCAGGATATGGCTGAACAGATGCTCGCAGCAGGATGCAGGACGGCTCGACTTGGCGGCCTGCATAGCGATTCCGCTCAAGGTAAGACCCTCGAAAAGGTCTGCCACTGCCTTCGGATCCCCGGTCGCGGTTCCTTCCGGGTTGGAAAGCAGGTCGTCCAGGAAGTCCTGCAGGACATGCCAGGCCGGAGGTATGATAGGCTCGGTGCCGAACAGGTCGGCTATCATCCATTCCGCGCCTGAAGGTACCTTCGCGGCCAGGTCGGCATAACCGGCGGCGGTCATCTCCTTAGGAGCCGCAGCGATCACATCGATGTCTGCGATGATGGCCACAGGAGCCGGGCAGGTGAAAGTCTGCTTCGCATTCTGGTAAGAGATGGATGCTCCGAAAGAGGAGAATCCGTCCACGGATGCGGCCGTAGCCAGGCAGAGGTACGACTGTGCGTGATGATAGGAGCATAGTTTGCAAAGGTCGTTGATCACACCCGATCCGACGGAAACAGCCACGTTGTATCCGTCGGAAGCCGGCTTGAATGCCTTGGTGGCATCGGCTTCCACGTGGTTTTCGTCATCTTCGATAGCCTTGGCGGCCTCATAGTCTCCTTCGATGATCTTGTCCACCATCTCGATGTATTTCCACTCTGCGTGGAACTCCTTCTTGTCGATGATGTACTTGTCCGTCAGTATCCCGGCGGCGTTAAACATCGCATATACCTTCTCTCCAAGGGCAGGCCAGGTGTTGATGTCCGCTACGATGACGGCCTTGCGTCCCGGAAACAGCTTCTTGAATATGTCCGGGGCCATTTCGCTGGCGCCAGGGGCCATTTCGAAAACCTTGGTGTCAGTAGCAATCTGCAATGCTTTAGCAATTCTTTCCTTTGAATCCATATTTAGATATTTGAATACTGGTTTTCGTTTCAGCCTATAAAGGTAGGTAATTTTTCTCATATTCCTGGATGCCCTTCACGAGCATCTCGAAGCGGATCGACGACTTGTTGCCCGGATACACGAGGTACGTGTCTCCTGAAGCCCAGCTTCTGAACCGCGAGTCGAGGAGCGGGTCCTCCGGCCAGCTGTTGTATGCCCAGCGCAGGTAACCGTCTGATTTACGGCGGAACATCTCAAGCATCAGCAGGTATGCTTCCTCCGGCTCGGAGAAAGTGAACGTGTTCGGGGAGGGCTCGGCGCAGCAAGTGTAATATGTGCTGAACTTGCCTTCGGCCTTCCTCCTGGCAAGGACATCTTCCGGGAAGGTAAGTCTGAAAGCGAGGCAGTAGTCGAACAGGTCTTTTTCGATTTCAGGATAATAGTTTCCGGCCAGCGAGAGCTTGAAGTCCGGATCTGCTTTGTGGACTACGGCTATGGTGGCTTTCATTACGTCAAGCTCGCGTTCGTCCATCGCGATCGTGGTCTTCCCGAACCATCCCTTGGCCTTCAGATGAGCGGCGAAATCCTTAAGGAATGTAACCCACAGGTCCTCATATCCCTTCTCCCCTGGCGTGGCGTGGATCTCCTTCATCGAGTCGGAGGCCTGGTCGAAATACTGGAAAGAAAGCCTCCAGGGCACCATTGAATAGCAGTTTATCTGGCCGTCGATGCCGCAGGATGCCATAAATTCCACCCAGGCATCGAATACGTCGTACCTGAACTCCCAGCTTCCGTCAAGCCTTTTCATCCAGGTGACCATCGACTCGAAATGGTCGTATGTCTGGCCGTTCCACGGCTTATGGATTATTGAAGCTGTGACCACCTTCTGCCCGGCCTGAGCGAGTCGGGTCATCAAAGGACGCATAGCCTCGAAATGCTCCTTCGACCAGAGGGGAACCTGATAATACCGGGACACGGCGAAAGGATTCTGCCAGAGGTCGAGATGGAATCTCCAGTCTTTCGGCTCCGGAAGGATATCCTCCTGGGCCTCAACCGAGAGCTTGAGCACCTTCAGTACCTTGCCTTTTTCCTTGAAAGTGACTGTCCCTGAATACTTTCCGGCTGGGATGCCGCGAGGTATCCAGCAAGTCAGCCACAGCCCCCTCGAACTCATCGGCTCCATATCCAGAGGCGTGAAACAAGGGTCGATGACATCCGCCACCATCGATGAATCGTACTGGGTCCTGTCCGGCCTGCGGCTGCATCCGCTCTTCCCGTCCTTGTTCAGTTCGTCTACCATCACATAGCGCACGAAGCCCGCCTCGATCGCACTAGACGGAATGGTCCCTTTCCTGCCCTTCAGGTCCGAAACCACATATTCCAGCCCCTCGACCTTCCGGCCGGTGCTGACAAGCGCCTGGGCCTGGACCCTCTCTCCTCTCCACCCTTTCAGGGTCAAGGAAGAGTTGGTCTTGATTCCCGCAGGAGAAAATGTTGCAGGATATCTAGTAAAAATATCCCCCCATATAGCCTGGAAGCCGATTTTCGTCCATTCGGACGCTTCTGGTCCTGTCAATTGCGGCAGTTCCTGCGCGTGCGGGAAGGTCTGCGCCTGCGCCGCGACTGCGGCCACGAATGCAGATATGAATACCAATAATGCCTTTTTCATTGCTTGAAGTGTTATCAACCGATAAGCAAAGATAAGATAAAAGTCTCTGCCTTCGTTAAATTTGATTAACTTTGCGGTCTGGATATTAAAGAAAAAACGAATATGACACAGGACGAACTGTTCAAGGTGCTTGTCGCACACTGCAAGGAATACGGATTCATCTTCCCTTCAAGCGAGATTTACGACGGACTGGCAGCCGTATATGACTACGGCCAGATGGGAGTACAGCTTAAGAACAACATCAAGCAGTACTGGTGGAACGCGATGACCCGCCTCAACGAGAATATCGTGGGCATCGATTCCTGCGTGTTCATGCACCCTAAGACCTGGGTCGCTTCCGGACACGTCGCGGCCTTCAACGATCCGCTCATCGACAACAAGGATTCCAAGAAGAGATATCGCGCCGACAACCTGATCGAGGATTATCTCGGGAAGATCGAGGAAAAGATGAACAAGGAGGTCGAGAAGGGACGCAAGCGTTTCGGAGAGGCCTTCGACGAGGAGAAGTTCCGCCAGACCAATCCGAACATCCTCCGAGAGAAGGCGAAGTACGATGAAGT
>JAGDBQ010000151.1 GCA_017958985.1 Bacteroidales bacterium | reverse complement strand
TGGTCCAGCAGGAACTCGACGTTCTCGGGCGTGAAGTCGGCCAGGATCGGCACGACGACGGTTTCATAGGTGTTGATTGCCAGGTAGGACATTCCCCATCTGGCGCTGTTGCGGGCCCAGAGCGCGATATGCTGCCCTTTCTGCATTCCAACCTTGTCGAAGAAAAGGTGGAATTTCCGGATGAGTGTCGCCATCTGGGAATATGTGAATGATTCTCCGCCGATAGTGTTGAGGGCGGATTTGTTCCAGTACTTTCTGGTAGCTTCCTGAAGCAAGGATAAGTAATGTTCCATCGTTGATCAATCTGTTTTCGATAAGTGCAAATTTAGCTTTGCGGAGAATTCCTTTCAAGCGAATTATTAATATATTTGTAAAATCATTGAGTATTTAGTGAAAACGCCCTATATGGGGCGAAATAATGGACCTACGATGAAAAAGAAACCGATTGTCGCCCTGATTTACGACTTCGACGGAACCCTCTCCCCCGGCAATATGCAAGAGTTCGGATTCATCCAGGCCGTAGGCAAGACGCCGGAAGAGTTCTGGAAGATGAGCGACGGCCTCGCAGCCGGTCAGGATGCCAGCAACGTATTGTCCTATATGAAGATGATGTTCGACGAGGCCAGGAAGAACAACATCACGCTCCGGCGTTCCGACTTCCGCAAATTCGGCAAGCACATAGAGCTTTTCGAAGGAGTCAGGGATTGGTTCAGGCTCGTGAACGAATATGGAGACGCCCACGGGGTGAAGATCGAGCACTACATCAATTCCTCCGGCCTGAAGGAGATCATAGAAGGTTCCCCCCTGGCCAAGGAATTCAAGCACATATTCGCCTGCTCGTACATCTACAACGACGAGGGTGAGGCCGTATGGCCGGGAATTGCCGTGGACTACACCGCAAAGACACAGTTCATCTTCAAGATCAACAAGGGTATATTCTCAGCCCACGACAACAAGATGGTGAATGCCAGCATAGCCGAAGACAAGAAAAGGATACCTTATCCCAGGATGATCTATTTCGGAGATGGGGAGACTGATATTCCTTGCATGAAGATAGTCTCGATGTTCGGAGGGCACACCATTGCGGTCTATAATCCCGACAAGCCCAAGAAGAAAGCCTTCGCCGAGAAACTCAAGCGCCAGGGACGTGCGAGTTTCATCGCCCCTGCCGATTACCGCAAGGAAAGCCGCACCTTCCAGGTCGTCTGCGCCATTATCGACAAGATCAAGGCAGACTACGAACTCAGCCGCCTGGCGTAAACGTCACCATCTACCTACTCCCAGACCCACTTTCAGACCCCGCCGTACGAATCCACGGGGGCTGGAATTTATACCTATGGTAACTTATTGTTAATCAGACAATTATACCACAAACCGGTTCCAGGCCTCCTTAAGAAACATTACCCCTGGCATCGGACATAAAACCAAATAACACTGTATCAATATCTTACAAAACCACTACGTTCCAGGTACTTCAAAATAAGTCCCCCTACACCATTTGCCGGATGAAATCTTATTATCTTTACTGAAAACTCTGACGACTATGAAAAGGACTGACTTCAAAGACCCTTTCAAAGGGCATTGTGGATACTACCACCTATCCTCCCATCATCTTGAGACACAACGTATCTTCAGGAACGACAGCGATTACATATTCGGTGTCAACTCTTTAGCCCTACTGCTATCTGGCTCGCAAGTCCAGGTGATAGCTTACTGCTTGATGGATAATCATTTGCATCTTCTTTTGGCAGGAGAGTACGAACGCTGTCTCGGGTATTATGGGAAAGTCCTTCACCGGATCGCTCAATATGTAAAAATCAATTACGGAGTCTCCGGAATTCTCAGGAAAGAAGATGTAGATATTGTCGCAGTGCTGACGGGACAACAAATGAAAGAGGAAATATGCTATATCCATCGAAATCCCTACAAAGCAAGGATAGACTCCCCTCTTGCATACAGATGGAGTTCGGCAGATGTCTATTTCAATTCATCAATTTCAACAGGAGTCCAGGTGAAAACCATTCCGATCAAAGACCGGAAGGTTTTGTTCAAGACCCATATACCGGTAAATGATGAATATGAGCACAGAGACGGAAAGATACTCAACGCCTCCTTCGTGGCGTACAAGGAAGCAAGCGAAAGATTCCGGGACAGTGTCGAATATTTCGACATACTCAGAAAGTACTCTTTGGAGGCTGAAGTGGAAAGTAAGCACGGAATTGAAGAATCAATTGTCTTTTCCGACTCGGAGCTGCAGGAGAAGATTGCGGAAATATGCAAGTACGAATTCCACTCAGACTCTCTTGGAGGTCTGGACAGGAAATCCCTTCTCAGGCTTGCCCGTACTGTCGGATTGCGCTTCGGAGCACGTCCGAAACAGCTTTCGAGACTGCTTGGCATCGACAAGGACGTTCTGGATAGGATACTGTAAACGACAACCTGAAACGACAACCAGGCTTTATAGTCATATGAAGCCTGGAACCTCATGCTCTTGTAATGTATTGATATAACGAATGTTAACGGCATTTCAAGTTCCATGGTAGCAATCATTGACTGTAACCTGGAACTTGGTTGTTATATAACTCTTTAACTATCAATTATTTACCTAGAAAACAAGTTCCGGGGTTATTTTGAAGTGATGGTCGGCAAGGACAACGAGGATAACTGAAGATCCGCTGGGAAAATCACTTGGGAATAGTTATATTTGTGATATGAAATTCCGTCTCGAGTCACCATACAAGCCATCCGGGGACCAACCGGAGGCAATCGACGGGCTCTGCAGCGCCCTCGAACAGGGCGTCGGGGATGTCACCCTGCTCGGAGTCACGGGCTCAGGCAAGACTTTCACGATGGCGAACGTGATCGAGAGGCTCCAACGGCCGGCTCTGATCCTAAGCCACAACAAGACCCTTGCTGCGCAGCTGTACGGTGAATTCAAGAGTTTCTTCCCTTCGAACGCGGTGGAGTATTTCGTATCGTATTACGACTACTACCAGCCGGAAGCCTATCTGCCGGTTACCGATACCTACATCGAGAAAGACCTTTCCATCAACGACCAGATAGACAAACTGAGACTGAGCGCAGCCTCGGCCCTGATGTCGGGGAGGCGTGACGTGATCGTCGTTTCCAGCGTTTCCTGCCTGTACGGAATAGGCAACCCGGAAGATTTCCACGCTCAGTCGATTACGGTGAAACGGGGAGAGAAACGCTCGCTGACCCGCCTGCTGTACCACCTGGTGGATGCGAACTACAGCAGGACCGAGATAGATTTCAGGCGCGGAACATTCAGGGTCCGGGGGGACACCGTGGATGTATTCCTGGGAGGTTCCGACGAAGCTGTCAGGATAGAATTCTTCGGTGACGAGATCGAATCCCTGTCCCTGATCGATCCGGTCACGGGAGCCCATATCGAAGACCTGGAGGAAGTCCCTATATTCCCGGCAACCAATTTCGTCACCACCCGCGAACGCAGCATCAAGGCCGTGAGTCAGATCCAGGACGACCTGAAAAGGCAGCTCGACTACTTCAACGAGATAGGCAAAGGGCTGGAAGCCAAGCGCTTGCAGCAAAGGGTAGAAAACGATCTCGAGATGATCAAGGAGATGGGATACTGCCCAGGAATAGAGAACTATTCCCGATATCTCGACGGAAGGAAGCCAGGACAGAGGCCGTTCTGCCTGATCGACTATTTCCCGAACGATTTCGTTACCTTCATAGACGAAAGCCACGTGACCATCCCTCAGATAAGGGCGATGTACGGCGGCGACCACTCCAGGAAATCCGTGCTCGTCGAATATGGCTTCAGACTCCCCGCCGCTGCCGACAACAGACCGCTCACCTTCGATGAATTCAACTCCATAACCGGCCAGAAAGTCTATGTCAGCGCTACTCCGGCCGACTACGAGCTCGAGAGATCGGAAGGTCTGGTGGTGGAACTGGTGGTAAGGCCTACCGGCTTGCTGGACCCTCCGGTGGAAGTCCGTCCGACCAAGAACCAGGTAGACGACCTCGTGGAAGAAATCAGGAAGAGGTCCGAGAACGACGAGAGAGTCCTGGTAACCACCCTTACCAAGAGGATGGCCGAGGAGCTTAACGACTACCTGGACAAGATAGGGATAAGGGTACGCTACATCCATTCCGATGTAGACACCGCCGAGAGGGTGGAAATAATCGAAGACTTCAAGAACGGCCTGTTCGACGTCCTGGTCGGCGTGAATCTCCTGAGGGAAGGCCTGGACATACCTACCGTTTCCCTCGTCGCCATACTCGATGCCGACAAGGAAGGTTTCCTCCGCTCCGGAAGGGCGCTCACCCAGACCGCAGGAAGGGCGGCCAGGAACATCAACGGCCTGGTCATAATGTACGCCGACTCGATAACCGATTCGATGGAAGAGACCATCCGCGAGACTAACCGGCGCAGGACCAAGCAGATGGAATACAACAAGCTCAACAACATAACTCCTCGCCAGATCGATGTCAAGCAGAACATCCTGGCATCCGAGCTATATGGCAATTCCGCCGCAAAGCCAGTCAACCCTCGCATCAAGAACGGTCCGAGCGGAAGGGTAAGTGCAGCGGATTCCGTCTCGGCACCGACCTACATTCCGGACCCGAGCGAACTCGGGAAGGGTACCGTTTCAGTAGGCCTGGGCCACGATTCCAAACGCGAAGGGAATACTGCCTTCGCCGACGGTTACGTACAGGCTGACCTCGCCGCCGTACTCCAGGATCCTGTCATCCGTTCAATGACCAGGGAACAGATAGAAAAGACCATAGCCGAAGACAAGAGAAGGATGGAGCATTCAGCCGCCGAACTCGACTTCAGCCAGGCAGCCAAGTACAGGGACGAAATGTGGGCCCTGCAGGAATATCTGAAAGTGTGGAAGGACTAGACCCTGGATATCTTTATCACAGGCTTGAGGACCTTGATCTGGGAGATCACCTTATCCAGTTCCATATTGGAAGGCACTGAAAGCCTGAGGGTTATCTCATACGTCCCGTTGCGGTGGTTCTCAATGACGTTGAACGCCCGCATCGAAGCCTTGAACATACCCACTATCTCGGTTATCTTCCCGATGACCGGCGAATCCACTGCAGAGATGATCTTGAGCGTGCTCTGGAAGGAGCCTGCCGAAGGACTCTCAGCCCATTTCACTTTCTGGATACGGTATGGATATGCGCTTATCAGACGGGATGCGTTCGGGCACGAGATGCGGTGTATCTTGATACCCTCCGAACGGGTCACGAAGCCGAATACGTCGTCACCGAAAACCGGATGGCAGCATTTGGCCATCTTGTAATCCAGACCCTTCAGGTCACGGGCGTTCAGTACCAGTATGTCATCCGAAGAATGATGTCCTTCCCAGGCGGATGCAGATGCAGCGCGCATCGCATCGATCTCCTTTGCAGCCTCAACGCTGGCCGCCTCCAGCTTATCGTGCTCCAGGATGAAGTTCTTGACATCATTGACATCCACGACGTGGTCGGATATCGCGGCATAGAACGAATACTGGGTGGCGTATTTGAGTTTCTTCAGGAACTCCGCCATCATCTCGTCCGGGAACTCCAGTTTCCAGTTCTTGAGACGCCTCGTCAGCATCTCCTTACCCTGGGCGGCTTTCTTGTATTCCTCGGCATCGAGTTCCCTCTTGATCCTGCTGCGGGCCTTGGAGGTAACGACATAGCCCAGCCAGTCGGAAGAAGGCTTCTGGTTCTTCGAGGACATGATGTCCACCGTATCACCGGTCTTGAGCTTCTCCCTTATTGAGACAGCCTTGCCGTTCACCTTGCCTCCGATGCATTTAACCCCGAGACCGGAATGGATGTTGAAAGCGAAATCAAGGACTGAGGCACCTTCCGGAAGGATCCTCAGTTCCCCGGTGGGCGTAAACACGAATATATCCTTGTCCGGAGGTTGAGGAAGCTCGTCAGGGTCAGCCTCTTGCGGATGCTCCAGAGCATAGCGTACGGTCGACAGCCACCTGTCCAGCTGCTGCTCGTGCTTGACTCCCTTGTAGGACCAGTGGGAGGCTTTCCCATTCTCAGCCTCATCGTCCATACGGGCAGTCCTGATCTGTACCTCTATGTAGGCTCCCCTCTTGTTCTTTACCGTGATATGCAGGGACTCGTATCCGTTCGACTTCGGATTGGTGATCCAGTCGCGCAGACGGGCCGTGTCCTGTTCATACTCTTCGGTAACATAGGAGAAAACTTTCCAGCACTGGTCCTTCTCGACTTTTGGATCGGGATCGCAATAAATGATGAACCGGATAGCGAAGACGTCGAACACACCTTCGAAAGGCACCTTCTGCTTCTGCATCTTGCACCATATCGAGTAGGCAGCCTTCGTCCTGACCTTCAGCTTGTACTTTATTCCGGCATCGGAAAGCTTCTGCTTGAGGGGCTGGATGAACTCCATCATCAGCCTCTCCCTGTCACGCTCCGTGGCCTTGAGCTTGTTCGTGATGGTCCTGTAAGCTTCCGGCTCGGCATACCTGAGATATATGTCCTCCATCTCCCTCTTGATGTTGTACAGGCCGAGCTGGTGCGCCAGGGGTATATACAGCATCAAGGTCTCCAAAATCTTGTTCTCCCTGGTGGATTTCGGGCAGGAATCCAGGTTCCGCATCACCTCCAGACGGTCAGCAATCTTCAGGACCGTAACCCTGGGGTCTGTGGAATACCTGACTATGAGCTTCTTGTAGTTCTCAGCCTCCAGACGGGTATCCTTGGGCTTGATGGTGGAAATCTTGTCGAGTCCGTCCACCATCGTGATGACATCTGCAGGGAAGCCTTCCCTGGCCTGAGCAACGTCCATACCTTCAGCGAGCCGTTCCGCCTCGTGGAGGAAGACGGCTGCGACGCATTCAGCCGGAAGGCCGATCTCGTCAGCTGCTATCAGTGCAACATTGAGAGGATGCCCGATGAAAGGACGTCCGTCCCAGCGCAAGAGCCCCTCCAGGGCAGCCGCTGCGATGCCGTAAGCTCGCTCAACCAGCGCGAGCCCGGCTTCGTCAAACTGCGGGAACAGTCTACGGATCTTGTCGTCCATCTTTACAAGAATTAAGGCAATACGATACTACTGACACGTAAAGATAAACAATTTACCGCAAATAAACGCGACAGGAGGAAAACTAACGTCTCCTTCTGGCGTCAAGAGCACGCTGGAATTCGCGTGCATTGCGGTTATGCTCGGCAAGAGTAGTCGCGAAACGGTGGGTTCCGTCCATCTCCGGGCTGGCACAGAAGAAAAGATATCCGTGCTTGTCCGGATTGAGCACAGCTTCGAGGCTGGCCTTGTCGGGGACGCATATCGGCCCCGGAGGCAGGCCCTGATACTTGTATGTGTTGTACGGTGAATCCACCTCGAGATGCTTCAACAGGATGCGGTCCAGGGAATAGTCGAAACAATATGCCACCGTAGGATCAGCCTGAAGCTTCATACCCTTGTCAAGACGGTTCAGATAGACGCCGGCTATGGATGGATATTCAGGCTCGTAGTTGGATTCCCCCTTCACTATAGAAGCCACGACTGAGACTTCCTTGGGAGTCAGACCGAGATCCTCTGCCTTCTTGAGGTTTGCCTTGGTCCAGAAAGCATCGTTTGCGGCTTTCTGCTTGGCCAGCACCGTTCCGATGGAATCAGTCCAATACACCTCGTATGTATCAGGGATAAAGAGGGAGAAAACGTCCTGCGGAGAAGCTCCGTACCTGGCAAGCAACTCCTTATCGTCCAACGCCTTGCGGACAGTGGCCGAATCCATCATCATCTGGTTGGCGATCTTGCGTGCCAGCGGTCCCTTAAGGCGCATCGTCCCGGAGAGCACCAGGTTCACGGGTGTCTGCCACCCTTTCTTGATCATCCTGGCGGCATAAACGCTCGGTTTGTTCTTTTCGACCACATAATGGCCTGGCCTCACTGAAGAATCGTCGAGGTACTTCCTGAGGGTCCTGTCCAGGCTCCTGCGACGCGAGAGCACGCTGTCCGG
>JAGDBQ010000150.1 GCA_017958985.1 Bacteroidales bacterium | reverse complement strand
TATACACTATATAAATCTTAGTCGATCCCGACAGCTTTTCCTAAAGAAATCAACGCTCTCGTTTTTCGTTCTCGGTACTTTTGCTTGTACTAATCTTTCAATATTGTCAATGATCTTCCCGGTTCATTTCGAAACGGGCTGCAAAGATAACCACTTTTTCTTTCTTCCCAAACTTTTTTTGGAAAAAATTTTCACTTGTACCAGACGGCAGGTTCAGGACCCATCTCGTAAACGAGTTCACCTCCGTTGACAATGTCGTCGTATTCGATGTATCCAAGCTTGTGTTTCCTGCCGTTCAGAGTGACGCTCTGGATATAGCGGTTCTCCGGGCTGAGGTTGTGGGCCTTTATCCTGAAGAATCCGCCGGCCACTTTCACGTCGGCCTCGTCGAAGACCGGAGCTCCGAACCAGTACTTCGTGGAAGCCGGTTCGATTTCATAGAATCCGAGAGCGGAAAGGACGTACCAGGCGCTCATCTGTCCGGCATCTTCATTCCCGCAGAGGCCGTCGTCGGAGTTCTTGTAGAACTCGGAATATACCTTGCGGACCAGGTCTGAAGTCTTGCCGGGCTCCCCGGCCATCGTATAGAAATAGATGATATGGTGGCTCGGTTCGTTTCCGTGGGCATACTGGCCGATCAAGCCGGTGATGTCACCCGAGATATTATCCCCTTCGATCCTAGAATCGGCCGCAAACAGGCTGTCCAGCCTTTCGACGAACTTCTCGCGGGAACCATAGAACTCCAGCAGGCCCTCGTAATCCTGCGGGACCAGCCAGGTATACTGCCAGGCGGTTCCTTCGCAGTAGTCATTCCCGCCGTGGTCGGACTCGTAAGGATTGAAAGGGGTGACCCTGGAGCCGTCGGAATTCCTGCCCCTGGCGAACAAGGTCTCAGGGTCCATATAATACTTGTAGGATTTGCTCCTGGCATCGAAATATCCGGCATCCTTGGTCTTGTTCAGGAAATAGCCGGCATTGGCGGCTGCCGCGTCCGCTATGGCATATTCCATATCGTAGGCAACGGCCTGGAGCATCTTGTCCGAAGGGATATACCCATACTTGAGCCTCAGGTCGAGCCCTCTGATGGTATCCATTGCGGTTTCCTTGACGGCCTCCCAGGCCAGGTCGGTGTCGAATCCGTCGAAATCCTTGACTATCGCGTCCGCCACTGCTATTATCCCAGGGTTTCCGACCATACAGTCGGTCTCGTTGCCCATCAGGTGCCATACCGGAAGCCTGCCCTGCTGCTTGTAGATATGGAGCATTGTATTGACCATATCGTTCTCTCTCTCAGGCTGGAGGATGGTCATAAGAGGCATCTGGGCACGGTAAGTGTCCCATAGTGAGAACGTCGTGTAGTTGACGAAGCCTTCCGAAGGATGTATCCCGTCGTCGGCTCCCCGGTATTCCCCGTCCACGTCGCAGAATTCGCTCGGGGAGATCATGGTATGGTAGAGCGCAGAGTAGAATATGGTCCTGGCATCCTGGTCTGAAGTCTGGATCCGGATCTTCTTCAACTCTTCGTTCCAGGCCTTGTGGGCGGCTTCGGCGGTGGCTTCGAAATCCCATCCGTCAAGTTCGGCGGTCAGGTTGGCCCCGGCCTTTTCCTCGTTCACTGGCGAGATTGCCACTTTTACCAGGATCTGCTCTCCTTCCACGGTATGGTAGTTGGCCCTTCCGTACAGGACAGGGAGCCTCTCTCCCCTCGGTCCTACGGCCTCGGACTGTATCTTCTCGAAAGAATCGAAAGGTTTTGAGAATACTGCCCTGAAGAATATCTTCTGGTTCTTCGCCCAGCCGAAGGAGAACCGGTAGCCCTGTATCGTGCAGCTGTCCACCATCTCTATGCAGGTGTCGAAGGGATGGTCCCAGCAGCCTCCGTTGTACAGGTCGAACACTATCGCGGCTTCATCGGAAGCGGGGAAGGTGTAACGGCTGAAACCGACCCTGGACGTTGCGGTCATCTCGGCGGTGATCCCGTAGCGGGTGAGCGGGACGCTGTAGTATCCTGGCCTGGCGACTTCCCGGGTCCGGTCGGCATAGGACCACATTCCGGTGTTCAGGGCTGCTTCGATGGCTTCCGGACTGTCATTCTCCGGCCGCTTTCCCCGGTCGTAGGTCACCTCGCCGGTAACTGGCATTACGGTGATGTCGAACAGGTCTCCGATCCCCGTCCCGCTGAGGTGTGTATGGGAAAAACCGATCACGGTGGAGTCTGACGAGTGGTATCCGGAGCACCAGTCCCAAGTCTGCGGAATGCTGGTGGGACCGAGCTGGACTGCCCCGAAAGGCACACTTGCTCCTACGAATACGTGTCCGTGGCCGCCTGATCCGATGCGGACGTCCACGAATTGGGTCAAGTCCTCGTTGACGCTCGTCTTTTCTTCGCAAGCGGCAGCCAGCGCTCCGGCTGCAAGGATAAGCAATGTTCCGATTTTCTTCATATTGATGTTCCGTTTATATCAATGCCTTCGCTAATTTACGATTCTTTATTGAGAAGAAGCAGATTTTGATTAAATTTGTATATCGGTAAACAATTACTTTTATGGGCTTTTTTACTTTTCCGGGCGAACAGGAACACAGGAAATTCAACTACAGGCCGATCTACTACGACCCTGCAGAAGAGGAGCGCAAGCAAGTCTTCGGGAAGGTCGACGGAAGGCTTGAGAAGGAAAAGGAAGACGGTGAATACAAGCCGGGTTCCTACATCCGCGGTTCATTCCGTGACGGCAACTACGCGCGAAGGAGCCGTTCCACTCTCGCCCAAAGGATAATCGGCATAGTCGGACTCATCCTTCTTGCGATCGTTCTTATCTATCTCTGCAAGTTCTATTCGCTGCTGTAGGATGGATCTGAGGATTCTGCCGGGCAATATCGCCAATATGATAGCCGCGGGAGAGGTCGTGCAAAGACCTTCTTCCGTGGTCAAGGAACTTATGGAGAATTCCGTCGATGCGGGAGCCGGGGAAGTCTCGGTCGTGATAACCGATTCGGGCAGGACCCTCATCCAAGTCATCGACAACGGCTCGGGGATGACACCTGACGAAGCCGTGCTCTGCTTCGAACGCCACGCTACATCCAAGATAGCTACGGCAGAAGACCTTGACCACATAACCACGTTCGGATTCAGGGGAGAGGCCCTGGCTTCGATAGCGGCGGTTTCTGAGGTGACTTTACGCACCAGGGTCCCGGACAGCGAAACCGGCTGCCAGGTGGTGTTCGCCGCATCCAGCCACGTGTCAACGACCGAGGCGGCGGCTCCCGTGGGGACCAACATCGCGGTCAGGAACCTGTTCTACAATGTCCCGGCCAGGAGGAAGTTCCTCAAGTCGGACAACGTGGAGTTCAAGCATATAGTGGAGGAATTCACGAAGGTTGCGCTGACGAGGCCGGAAACAGCTTTCTCCCTGAGCCACAACGGCAAGGACATATTCGTTCTCAAACCAGCCAAGTCCTTGAAATACAGGATTACCGATTTGCTGGGCATGCACGTCTCGGAGGATGTGCTGGATGTGGCCGCCGACACTTCCGTGGTCAGCCTGAGAGGTTTCGTCGGCCGTCCGGATGCCGCCAGGAAGACTCTGGGCAACCAGTATTTCTTCGTCAACGGCAGGTATTTCCGCAGCCCTTACCTGCACAAGGCTGTGATGAAGGCGTATGAAGGATTGATTCCGGAAGGCGCCACCCCGTCGTATTTCATCTATCTGGAAACCGATCCGAACTCCATAGACGTGAATGTCAGTCCGACCAAGACGGAAGTCAAATTCGAGGACGAGTCTTTCGTGTTCCAGGTAATCAATGCCTCTGTCAGGGAGGTCCTGGGCAAGAATTCCTTCGCGGGCGGGATCGACTTCTCGAACCCCGAAGCCAACGAAATGCCTGTCCTCGGGAAGCATTTCACCGAATACAAGCCGGATACCGCCCCGCGGGTGGAGATCGATTTCGATTACAATCCGTTCGAGACCGGGACCGGTTCCGGTGAGGGCGGCCATTCCGGAGCGTTCCGCTGGACCGATGAGCGGGACGATTACGGGAAACTCTTCGAAGACAACGCGTTATCCCTGACGCAGACTATAATCCTGGCTGGAAAGTATATCCTTTCTCCCGTGAAGGACGGTCTGATGGTGGTCAATGTAAAGCGTGCCCGTGAAAGGATACTTTACGACAGGGCCCTGGCGGCCCTGACCAGGAACGAGCACGTCACCCAGAACAATATGTTCCCGGTAAAGGTCCAGGTCGGAGTGGAGAACAGGACGGTGTTCGACGAAAATGCCAGCCTGCTGTCTTCGCTCGGGTTCGACATTTCTCCTTTCGGCACTGACACCGTGGTGGTGAACGGAGTCCCTGAAGGATATTCCGGAGAGCAGGGAAAAGTTCAGACGATGGTCCAGGACCTCCTGCTGATCCTCTCCGACGACAGTAACCGTCTCCCGGGAGTGATGGAATCCGCGATGGCCGACAAGATCGCTCTACTGGGCGCTTCCGTGTCCGATCCGGTCACTTCCCCCGTGGAAGCGCGCCACATCCTGGACGCCCTCCTGGCCGGAGGGAATCCTGAACTGACGTCCGGCGGGAAGAGGATAATGACGATCCTGCAGGCCAGCCAGATCGACAAACTATTTTGAATACGGTAGCTTATGGCACAACTCGACAGGCTTTTCGGAAATATACCTGCTGCGACCAGGAACCTTTTCCTGGTCAACGCCTTGATGTTCATAGCGACCTGCATCAACCAGAATTTCATGGTCGCCACCTTCGCGATGTTCTTTCCGACATCGCCGTTCTTCCATTGGTGGCAGCCAGTCACGCATATGTTCATGCACGGGGGCTTCTGGCACATATTCCTGAATATGTGGTGCCTCCTGATGTTCGGTTCCGCCCTCGAGAGGGCGATCGGCACCAAGAAGTTCGTGCTCTTCTATTTCGTGGCAGGTCTCGGTGCGGTTGCCGTCCACACCCTCGTCCAGTACCTCCAGGGTCCGATGCTCAACGTACCTACCCTGGGCGCGTCAGGTGCGATTTACGGCATCCAGATAGGCTATGCAATGCTTTATCCGAATGACATCTGGACGCTGGTGTTCCCTCCGGTATCTATGAAGGCCAAATGGTTCGTGCTGATATTCATAGCCATCGAACTCTTCACCGGAATCACCGGCACTGCTGACGGTGTCGCCCATTTCGCGCATCTGGGAGGCGCTTTGTTCGGCTTCCTACTGATGTTGTACTGGAAGAAGACAGGTAAGGTTTACAGGAACTGGTAACGGGATGAGAGGGAGTCACCAAGGGAATCAGCTGACCGGCGTAGTCGCAAGGGCATTGATGCTCCTTGCCGCTTTCCTGCTTTTCCTGAGCTATGCTTCGATGGTGGTCAACCCCTCCAAGGGATGGTATATGACGGCCCTCGGCCTCCTCTTCGTGCCTATCGCCGTCCTTAACGTCATATTGCTGCTATGGGCGGTCAACCGCCGCTCGAGGTCGTTCCTCATACCTCTCCTCGCTTTGCTGCCCTCGATGATATTCATAGGCAAGTACCTTCAGTTCAGTTCGGGGGCAGTCGATCCTGCGCCTTCGAAAGTCAAGGTACTCTCCTACAACACAGGGCATTTCCTGCTCGGGAGGAAGCCGGAATTCAAGGAGGAAGACGGAGTGCTTGCCTGTATGGACTCCGTGATCAGGTTCGTCAAGGAATCGGATGCCGACATAATCTGCCTCCAGGAGGTCAATCTTCCCGGGGAATACGATGTCACCAAGTTCATCCGCGAGCATTTTCCTGAATACAATGCAGGATATTTCATGTTCATCACGGACAAAGGCACCTATGGCAACGTCACCCTGAGCCGGTTCCCGATCACCGGGAAGGGCAGGCTGAAGTTCGACAGGAGTTCCAACCTCGCCATATACACCGACCTCAAGGTAGGTGAGGAATCCACCCTGAGGGTCTACAACTGCCATTTCGAGAGCTACAATATCTCGCTGATGAAACTGGCGAAGTTCTGGCACAGGGACAGTACCGTCGTCCAGGATACCGAAGAAAGGGTCAAGCGTTCCATCAGGCGCAGGTCCGAGCAGGTCGACCAGGTTATGGAGGACATCGAGAACTGTCCGGTCGAAGCCCTGGTTGCCGGAGACTTCAACGACAACCCTATGTCATACACTTATTACCGTCTGATGAGGGACAGGAAGGATTCTTTCGTGGAGGCGGGCAAAGGCTTCGGTGCGACATATTCTATGCTCTGGCCTTTCATAAGGATAGACTATATCCTTTATCCGGATCATTTCGGGGCTGTTTCCCACAGGATACCGCACCTGAAATATTCGGACCATTATCCTGTCCTTGCGGAGATCAACCTCTGATGATTTCCACCTGACCGTCCAGCCCTATCTTGATTATCTGTGAAGCCGATCCTGTAGCTCCGGCTTCGAGCCTGGGATCCACCGTATAATCCACGGCTTCTGAGATGGCGGGGGATATGTCCTTGAACTTCTTGGGAGTCGGTTCTCCGGAAATGTTAGCGGATGTGGAGACTACCGGACGGCCCAGCTTGTAGCAAAGCTGGCGGCAGAATTCCATCATCGGTATCCTTATCCCTACAGTGCCGTCGGAGGCTACGGTGTTGAAGGCCAGGTGGTACCTGTCGGCCTTGGGGGCTTCTCCTTCCTGGGGGGCGGGATATGTCTTGGCTCCTGGATATATCAAGGTCATCGGCTTGTCGTTCACTTCCACCAGGTCTATGGCCATAGGCGGTATCTCCTTGACATACAGCCCTATCTGGTCCAGGCTCGCAGCCAGCAGGAACAGCGACTTACTGTCTTCGCGCTGCTTGATCCTGAATATCCTTCCGACGGCTTCCGGGTTCGTGGCATCGCACCCGAGCCCCCATACGGTGTCCGTAGGGTACAGGATCACTCCGCCATCCTTCAACACTGCCAGGGCGTCGCCCAGGACTTCTTCAATGCTCTTTCTGGTCATCTTGGAATACTATTTCAAATAGTGGAGGTAAACGGCTGTCACGGCGGTCACCGCCGCTGTCTCGGTCCGGAGCCTGGAGGGGCCGAGATGTACCGGAACGAAGCCGTGGGCCAGAGCCAGTCCGGCTTCCTCCGGGGAAAAGTCTCCCTCCGGCCCTATCATAACCGTTATCCGGCAGCCTTCCGGAGCCCCTTCGAGCACCTCGGTGATAGATTTCCTTGGGATATCCGGGTCTTCGAAACAGTAGCAGACCATCTTGATCCCATCGGAGCATCCCTTGATGAAGTCGCTCACTCCGACAGGCTCTGAAACGGCAGGAAGACTGGATTTCAGGCTTTGCTTCATCGCAGAAAGGACTATCTTGCGGGAGCGGTCGGATTTGAATACCTTGCGCTCGCTGCGATCCCCGATGAGAGGGTGGATCGTATCCACACCGAGTTCGGTGGCCTTCTCGACGAACCACTCGAACCTGTCGTTGTTCTTCGTGGGGCAAACCGCCATCTCCAGGCGATAAGGATGCGATCCCCAGCCCGGGAAGGCCTCCAGTATGGAGGCGGAGGCGGCTTTCGGCGAGTCGTCCTCCAGGCGGCAGCGGTACATATTCCCGATTCCGTCGACTACTGAAATCTCATCTCCGGAGCGATGTCTGAGCACCCTGACGCAGTGGGCGCTTTCTCCCTCGTCGAGAAATACCATACTCCCGTCGGTCTGACTTGCGTAGAAAATCTCCATGATGCAAAGATACAAATTGCTGACAAAAGACTATCTTTGCGGATATGAAAAAGCGTTTCGTTTCTTTGGATGTACTCCGTGGCTTGACCATAGCCTTTATGTGCATAGTCAACAATCCGGGTACCTGGGCTCACGTTTTCCCTCCGCTCAGGCACGCGGCCTGGGAAGGATGTACGCCCACCGACCTCGTGTACCCTTTCTTCATCTTCTGTATGGGATGCGCCATGGCGTTCTCTTTCACCAAATACGAGAAAGTCGATGCGAAAGCCTACCTTAAAGTGCTCAAGAGGGGAGCGCTGATATTCCTGGTAGGACTCGCCCTGAACCTGTATCCGTTCTTCCCGACCTCCCTTCACGACGAGTCCTGGTCGTTCGGGCAGAATTATGTCTGGTGGCTGCAGCACAGGAGGATATTCGGGGTACTTCAGCGTATCGGACTCTCTTATGCCATAGGCGGCTGCCTGGCCCTCTGGCTGCGGAAGCCCGGCAAGATAATGGGGGCGATAGCGGCCCTATGCATAGTCTATACGGGGATACTGGTACTTTTCGGACGGGATCCCGGAGCTTTCACTCTCGAAGGTAACGTCTCGCTGCGGATAGACCGCTGGCTCGTAGGAGGAGACCACTGCTACCACGGTTACAACGGGACGGATTTCGATCCGGAAGGGCTCCTCGGTTCCATGACAGGAGCCTGCTCCTGCCTCCTGGGCTATCTTATCGGCTCGATGATAATCCGTTCGCAGCGCAGGATGGCGGCGTCTTGTTCCTCCGAACCATACAAGGTCCTGCCAGAGGGAGTTCCGCTTGAAGTCGTGAAGATCAGGAATTCCCCGGACAGGGTCGCCCTCAGGACTTCTGTGTACGGAGCCTGCTCGCTGATGCTGGCGATGGTGCTGAGCATCTGGATTCCGATCTGCAAGCCGCTCTGGTCCGCTTCATACGTCTTCTATGCCGGAGGATGGGCTATGCTCGCCCTTTCGTTCCTGATGTATGTGGTCGACATCAAAGGCCGGTCCAAGGCATTCGAGCCTTTCAAGGCTATGGGTATGAACCCTCTTATGGCATTCATCTGTTCCGGAGTAATAGCCAAGAGCTATACTTTCTTCTCTTTCTCACCGAGCAAGTATTTCGGTGCGAATGAGTATACCTCGCTCCTCTATGCGTTGATTTTCACCACTGTCATTTTCTGTATCCTGTGGGTGCTTTACAGGAAGAATATAGTCATCAAACTTTGATGTTGAAGCACTTGTTGGGGGTGAAATAGGTAAAAAAGTGCGAAAAATGCATTGTATTTTACAGAAAACTATGTAATTTTGCGCCGTAAATGCGGATTTTATAAACACTAATTATATTAAATTATTATGAAGAAGGTATTTATGTCTATCGCAGTCGTAGCTCTTATGGTAGCTGTGTCTGCTTGCGGTAACAAGAAGGCCGAGGCTGCTGCTGAAGCAGCTGAAGATGCTGTTGAGGTTGTCGAGGAAGTTGCTGACACCGTTGAGGCTGTCGTCGACTCTACCGTAGCCGCTGCTGAGGAAGTTGTTGAGGAAGTTACGAAGTAATCTCTTCGACATAGCTCTTTAGCCCCTTTTGAAGGGGCTTTTTTTTTATTTGTACATTTGTAGTATGGCAAATAAGGAAAAGACGATATGGTTCTGCTCTAACTGCGGCAATGAATATTCCAAGTGGATGGGTCGCTGCCCTGCCTGCGGAGAGTGGAATACGATGGTGGAACAGAAGGTGGTTACCGGCCCGCGGAAGTCCTCCAGGACCGATTCCGTGCCCGGATCCGGGAACACTCCGAAGAGGCTTTCGGAGATAGACTCCCGGTCCGAGAACAGGATATCCTTGAACAACTCCGAGGTCGACCGGATCCTGGGTGGAGGCATAGTGGAAGGCTCGCTGGTCCTGATTGGCGGTGAGCCCGGAATCGGCAAGTCGACGCTGTCGCTTCAGATCCCTTTGGGATGCCCGTCCCTCAGGACACTGTATGTGACTGGAGAAGAAAGCGCCCGGCAGGTCAAGATGCGTGCCGACAGGCTCGGTGGTGACGCTTCATCCTGCGAGATATACAGCGAGACGCTGATAGAGACCATAGTGGCTCAGGCAAGGGAGATCAACCCGGACCTGATGGTCGTGGACTCCGTCCAGACCATGTATTCCCAGAACGTCGAATCCACCCCGGGCTCGGTGACTCAGATCAAGGAAGTGGCTTCCATACTCCTGAGGTTCGCCAAGGAGACTGGTATCCCGGTCATACTGATAGGCCATATTACAAAGGAAGGCTACATCGCCGGACCTAAGGTCCTCGAGCATATCGTGGACGTGGTCCTCCAGTTCGAAGGAGACAACAGGGGGGCATACAGGATCCTGAGAAGCATCAAGAACCGTTTCGGTTCGACTTCGGAGCTGGCCGTGTTCGAGATGACGGGCAAGGGGCTCCGCGAGGTGTCCAATCCTTCCGAACTGTTGATTCCGATGCACGAAGCCGGCCTGAGCGGAACGGCGATTGCCGCGATGCTCGACGGCACCCGTCCTTTCCTTTTCGAAGTCCAGGCACTGGTGAGTTCTGCGGTTTACGGAACGGCTCAGCGCTCCGCGACGGGATTCGATGTCAGGCGCCTGAATATGCTTCTGGCTGTCCTGGAGCGCCGCGCCGGATTCAAGCTCGCCCAGAAGGATGTGTTCCTGAATATGGCCGGTGGGCTCAAGGTCAGCGACCCTGCCTGTGACCTTGCCGTGATCGCTGCCGTACTTTCGTCCAACTTCGATTTCTCCATCCAGCCAGATTACTGTTTCGCCGGCGAGGTCGGACTCAGTGGTGAGATCCGCCCGGTCGCCCAGGTGGACAGACGCATAAGCGAAGCCGCTCGGCTCGGCTTCAAGAAAATATTCATTTCCTCCTTCGCTTCAGTTGACCTCAAGCACGAAGGAATCGAGACGGTCAAGGTGGCGGATGT
>JAGDBQ010000149.1 GCA_017958985.1 Bacteroidales bacterium | reverse complement strand
GCCGCCGTTTACCGGGGCTTCGATTCAGACCTTCGCTTGCGCTAAGCCCCCCTCTTAACCTTCCGGCACCGGGCAGGTGTCAGGCCATATTCGTCATCTTAACGATTTCGCATAGCCATATGTTTTTGGTAAACAGTCGCCTGGGCCATTTCTCTGCGCCCTACTCACGTAGGGACCCCTTCTCCCGAATTTACGGGGTCAATTTGCCTAGTTCCTTGGCCGTGATTCACTCGAGCACCTTAGGATCCTCTCCTCACCCACCTGTGTCGGTTTACGGTACGGGCCGGAATGCGCTTGGCGGTATGGCGGCTTTTCTCGCGAGTATGGTTACCAGCTCTGTCGGATCGCACGAATGCTCTCCGTACTGTCGGGGTTCGGTCGCCCTACTCCCTTCAACGCGCTATTCCGTCAGCGCGCGGCTGTGTCACTCCTCGGTCACCACCTACCCTGCATCCCGGGCTGCGGAATCTTAACCGCATGTGCATCACCTGACCCCTTCGGGTTCGGCTTAGCTCCCGGCTCACCCTGATCCGTTTAGCGTAGATCAGGAAACCTTGGGTTTTCGGTGTGAATATTTCTATATTCATTGTCGTTACTCATGCCTACATTTTCGTTTCCGGACGCTCCAGCAAACCTCACGGTTCACCTTCGGCGCCGACCGGAATGCTCCCCTACCACGCATACCATTACGGTACGCGTCCTCGGCTTCGGCGACGGTCTTGATGCCCGATCATCATCCACGCGACTCCGCTCGACTAGTGAGCTGTTACGCACTCTTTGAATGAATAGCTGCTTCCAAGCTAACATCCTAGCTGTCAATGCGGTGTCACTTCGTTCTGTCTCAACTTAGACCGTTCTTGGGGGCCTTGGCCGGAGGTCTGGGCTCTTACCCTCTCGCCGACGGATATTAGCACCCGACGACTCACTCCCGTCCCTTAACATGCGCTCATTCGGAGTTCGTCTGGAATTGATAGGCGGCGAAGCCCTCGCTTCCAATCGGTAGCTCTACCTAACGCATGCGCGGACGAGGCTGTCCCTAAAGACATTTCGGGGAGTACGAGCTATCTCCCAGTTTGATTGGCCTTTCACTCCTACCCTCATCTCATCCAAGCCCTTTTCAACGGAAACTGGTTCGGGCCTCCAGTGACTGTTACATCACCTTCACCCTGGACAAGGGTAGATCACTAGGTTTCGCGTCTGCTCAGTGATACTCATACGCCCTATTCAGACTCGCTCTCGCTACGGCTCCGCCACTGAATGGCTTAGCCTCGCATCACTGAAGCAACTCGTAGGCTCATTATGCAAAAGGCACGCTGTCACCCTATCGCTAGGGCTCCAACCGCTTGTAGGCGCACGGTTTCAGGTTCTGTTTCACTCCCCTGCCAGGGGTTCTTCCCACCTTTCCCTCACGGTACTGGTTCGCTATCGGTCTTCGGCAGTCTTTAGCCTTGCGGGATGGTCCCCGCGGATTCGGACAGGATTCCACGTGCCCCGCCCTACTCAGGTGCCATGCTCGCATCAGTCTCCTTGCCCGTACCGGGGTGTCACCGTCTGCGCCGCAGCTTTCCAGAAGCTTCCGGTTCAGATACTGATGCCTGTCGCTTGGTCCTACAACCCCGACGTGTCCGTGAACACGGCGGTTTAGGCTCTTCCCTCTTCGATCGCCACTACTGGGGGAATCGACTATTTCTTTCTTCTCCTCCGGGTACTAAGATGTTTCAGTTCCCCGGGTTCGCCCAGCTGTTCGCTGTACACGGTCTTCAACCGTGTGGGTTGCCCCATTCGGATATGTCCGGATCACGTCCTGTTTGCGGATCCCCGGACCTTTTCGCAGCTTACCACGTCCTTCGTCGCCTGCCGAAGCCAAGGCATCCTCCGTACGCCCTGCTTCTCTTTCTCTAATGAATCTTCGTCTAATGAAATTGCATTACCTTAATTATCTTAAGCTAATCTTTTTTTTCACTTACCTCGTTGTAATCTCTCAGTATTGTCAATGAACTTGCCGCTTCTTTCGAAACGGGCTGCAAATATACGGACTTTTTTGAATCCAGCAAATCTTTTTTTGATTTTTTTTATCCTTATATTTGCGCTGAAACCGAATCCCAATATGGAAGAAATCAAGAATGCTTTACCGGAGAACGCCCATAGGGAGCTGAAACCGGGCGAGGAGTACAAACCGCTGATGAGTGCGGACAGGAAATGGGCGGAAGTGACGCCGTATTCCGTTATTATGGGTATATTGATGGTGGTCTTGTTCTCCGCCGCGGCAGCCTATCTCGGGCTGAGGGTCGGACAGGTATTCGAGGCTGCTATCCCGATAGCGATCATAGCCGTGGGACTTACCAGCGCCCTAGGGAAGAAGGAGGGTCTCGGGCAGAACGTGATCATCCAGTCCATAGGAGGCTGCTCCGGTGCTGTCGTGGCCGGTGCCATTTTCACGCTTCCTGCCATCTACATCCTCGGAGTGGAAGTGAGTTTCTTCCAGATGTTCCTGTCATCCTTGCTGGGAGGCATCCTGGGCATCCTCTTCCTGATTCCTTTCAGGAAATACTTCGTCAAGGAGATGCACGGGAAGTATCCTTTCCCTGAAGCTACGGCCACCACTCAGATCCTGGTCAGCGGAGAAGGCGGCAAGGGAGTGGGCACCCTGCTGGTAAGCGGTCTCGTAGGAGGCTTGTACGATTTCGTGGTCAGCACGTTCGGCGCGTGGGCGGACACTATCAGCACCACGGTGCTCGGAATCGGCCAGACGATTGCCGACAAGGCTAAGGTCGTGCTGAAACTGAACACAGGTGCGGCGGTACTAGGACTGGGCTACATAATCGGATTGAAATATGCCTTCATCATCTGCTGCGGCAGCTTGCTGGTCTGGCTGGTGATCATCCCGCTGATGAACCTTATATGGGGCGGACAGGTCGTGGACCTGATGAACACCGGGGTGACTACCTTGATCAAGGATATGGCTCCCGAACAGATATTCAAGGATTACGCGAGGCATATCGGCATCGGCGGAATCGCCACTGCCGGCATCATAGGGATCATCAAGTCTTTCGGAGTTATCAAATCCGCCGTGGGGCTCGCTACGAATGAATTCAAGAAGAAAGGCGGGAAAGTCGCAGCCGAAGACCGCACGCAGGAAGATATTCCTATGAAGAACATAGTGTTCGGAATAGTCTTCGCGCTGCTGGCCATCTTCGCATTCTTCGCATTCGGAGGCGTGGTAAGCAATGTCTGGCAGGCTCTCGTGGGGCTGCTGATAGTGGCCGTGATCTCGTTCCTGTTCACTACCGTGGCCGCCAACGCCATCGCGATAGTGGGAACCAACCCTGTAAGCGGAATGACTCTGATGACCCTTATCATCGCTTCGCTCATCCTGGTAGCCGTAGGATTGAAGGGAAATGCCGGGATGGCGGCTGCCATGATCATCGGCGGAGTTGTCTGCACCGCCCTGTCCGTAGCCGGATCGTTCATAACCGACCTCAAGATAGGTTATTGGACAGGTTCGACTCCGAAGAAACAGGAGAGCTGGAAGTTCGTGGGAGTAGCGGTAGCCGCTGCCACCGTATGCGGGGTGATGCTGGTGCTCAACAAGACTTACGGATTCGTCGGAGACCAGGCTCTGGTAGCCCCCCAGGCGAATGCGATGGCCGCAGTGATACAGCCTATGATGAACGGTGGAGGGGCTCCCTGGCTGCTGTACGGCATAGGTGCCGCCATCGCCATATTCCTGACCCTCCTGAAAATCCCTGCCCTGCCTTTCGCCCTGGGTATGTTCATTCCGATAGACCTCAACCTCCCGCTGCTCGTCGGCGGAGCCATTTCCTGGTACGTCGGAAGCCGCAGCAAGGACAAGGAACTGAACGACGCAAGGCTGAACAAGGGTACGTTGATAGCTTCTGGTTTCATCGCCGGAGGCGCCTTGATGGGAGTAGTGAGCGCCCTGCTCAAGTTCTTCAACGTGGACTGGTTCCTCAGCGGATGGAACGCCGCTTACGGCGAAATGATAGCCATAATCCCGTTCCTGGGAATCATAGCCTATATGCTCATATCTTCAATGAAAGTCAATCGTGAATAAAATGGAAAGAATACTTGAAAGGTTTTTGAGGTACGTGGCGGTGGATACGCAAAGCAATGAGGATTCAGAGAGCCAGCCTTCTACCGCGAAACAATTGGATCTCCTGGGATTGCTGAGGGACGAACTCCTCCAGCTGGGAGTGGAAGCCACCCTGGATGAATATGGTTACGTGATGGGAAGGATCCCTTCCAACATAAGCAAGAAGGTTCCTGCAATAGGTTTCATAGCCCACGTGGACACGGCCCCTGACGCATCAGGAGCCAATATCAAGCCACAGATAATAAAGGAATATGATGGCGGAGACATCGCCCTCAAGGGAGTCAAGGGTCTCGCCCTGAAACCTTCCGAGTTCCCCGAGATGCTGCACTATGTCGGCCAGACGCTGATCACGACGGACGGAACCACCCTCCTGGGTGCCGACGACAAGGCCGGGGTTGCCGAGATTATGGATGCCGTGCAGTACATCTGCGCCCATCCGGAATTCAAGCACGGAGAGATCCGGATCGGCTTCACCCCTGACGAGGAGATCGGACGTGGAGTCGTGAAATTCGACGTGGAGCGGTTCGGGGCCGATTTCGCCTACACTATGGACGGCGGCGAGACCGGAGAACTGGAATTCGAGAATTTCAACGCCGCTTCAGCCAAGATCCATATCCAGGGACGCAACGTACACCCCGGATATGCCAAGGAGAAGATGAAGAATGCCATCCATATCGGGACGGAACTGAATGGGTTGCTCCCGGCTGACCAGAGGCCGGAGCATACCGAAGGCTACGAGGGATTCTACCACCTGATCGGATTCAACGGATCGGTAGAAGAGGCCCGTATGACTTACATCATCAGGGACCACGACCGCACGAAGTTCGAGGCCAAGAAGGCTTTCCTCCGCGATTGCTGCAAGTTCATCAACACGAAATACGGCAAGGGCACGGTGAAGGCCGACATCAAGGACCAGTACTACAATATGCGCGAAATGGTCGAGCCTCACTACCACGTCGTGGAGAAGGCTGTCAAAGCTATGGAGATGGCTGGCGTTAAGCCGAAGATTCAGCCTATCCGAGGCGGCACCGACGGCGCCAACCTGAGTTTCAAGGGACTGCCTTGCCCGAATATATTCGCGGGCGGACTGAACTTCCACGGCAAGATGGAATTCGTGCCGCTTCAGTCTATGGAAAAGGCTTCAGAAGTTATCCTGAACATTATTTCCCTCTACGCCGGGTAACGATCTCCGGTGAGAGGCGTGTCATAAGGACTCCGTGGGGAGGAATCGTCGAGACTACGTTCTTCGTAGTCTTGCCGATTTCTTTATGCAGCCACAGGTCACGTACCGTGAAGGTGGTTCCGGCATCGCGGATCTCGGCCAGGTCTGTCCAGTTGAAATCAAGGTTCCAGTCCTTCTCGCTCCTGTTCAGGAAACAGACTGCCCAATCGTTGCCGGACAATTCCTTTATCCATATTTCCCTGTCCCCGAGCGGAACGGCTACGTGACCCTGGATACCCTTGGCATCCTGGTCGATTGCAATGACTTCCTTGTTCGAGAGGATGTACAGGATGTCGGCCGGCATATCCCTGAGGTCGTTCCCGCACATAAGAGGAGCAGCCATCATACACCACATCGTGAAATGGGACACATTCTCGGTGTAGGTCAGGTCACCGTTGCCGACTTCCAGCATATCAGGGTCGTTCCAGTGGCCGGGACCGGCAAACGGATAGAGTTCCTTGTTGAGATCGATGATGTCCAGGATGCTGTGATTGTAACCTTCGTTCTCCGACCAGCTGGCACGGATGTCTCCCGTGGTTCTCCACAGGTGTCCTGTACCGAAGGCCCACTCCCAAGGCTTGGTATGCCCCCATTCGCACATACTGAAGACAATAGGCCTTCCGGTCATCCTGAGGGCGTGGTTCATAAGGCGGTAAGCGGTCTTGCCGTTAGCCTCCTGCTTGTAGCAGAAGTCGTATTTGAGATAGTCCACTCCGGTCCTGGCATAGAACAAGGCATCCTGGTATTCGTGGCCGAGGCTGGCAGGACGTCCGCCGCAGGTACGGGTGCCTATGCAGGAATATATTCCGAACTTCAGTCCAAGGGAATGGATATAGTCGGCGACATATTTCATCCCGTGCGGGAAGCGTTCAGGGTCGCATACGATGTTGCCGTCGGCATCACGGGAGATCTGCCAGCAGTCATCCACGACTATATATTCATATCCGGCATCCTTGAGGCCTGAAGCCACCATAGCGTCAGCGGTCTCCATCAGGAGCTTTTCGCTGACGTCGCAGCCGAATTTGTTCCAGCTGTTCCAGCCCATAGGAGGGGTTGGACAGTATGTCAGGAATTCTTTGATCGTGATCGGGGCATCATCCCATCCCTGGGCCTTGCGGAGGGAATCAAGGTCTTGTGAAAAAGCGACGGCGCACAGCGCCATCGCAATAATGACGGAAACGATACGTCTCATCGCTTATTTGATTACTCCAAGTTCCTTTCCAACCTTCACGAATGCGGCGATCGCCTTGTCGAGATGCTCTTTCCTGTGGGCCGCGGAGAGCTGCACGCGGATGCGGGCCTGTCCCTTCGGAACCACCGGATAATAGAAACCGGTTACGAATATTCCTTCTTCTGCCATCTTGGCGGCGAACTTCTGGGAGAGTGGAGCATCATAGAGCATCACCGCACAGATTGCGCTCTGGGTCGGCTTGATATCGAAGCCAGCGGAAATCATAGCATCGCGGAAGTACTTGACGTTCTCCTGCTGGCGGTCGTGCAGTTCGTTGCTTTCGCCCAGCATCTTGAACATCTCTATTCCGGCAGCCACGATCATAGGAGGCAGGGAGTTCGAGAAGAGATAAGGGCGAGAGCGCTGACGGAGCATATCTATGATCTCCTTGCGGCCTGTGGTGAAACCGCCGACCGTACCGCCGAATGCCTTGCCAAGGGTTCCGGTGAAGATGTCGATCCTGCCGTAGCAGTCGAACTGTTCCGCAACTCCGCGTCCTGTCTTTCCGACGACGCCTGCGGAATGGCTCTCGTCCACCATTACGAGTGCATCATATTTCTCGGCCAGGTCGCAGATCTTGTCCATAGGAGCCACATTGCCGTCCATCGAGAATACACCGTCGGTGCAGATGATCCTGAATCTCTGGGCCTGGGCCTCCTTGAGGCAACGCTCGAGGTCTTCCATATCGGCGTTTGCATAACGGTAGCGGACTGCCTTGCAGAGGCGGACACCATCGATGATGGATGCGTGGTTGAGGGAATCCGAGATGATTGCGTCCTCAGCTGTGAGGAGAGGTTCGAATACACCTCCGTTGGCATCGAAGCAGGAGGCGTAGAGGATAGTGTCCTCGGTGTGGAAGAACTCGGAAACAGCGGCCTCGAGCTCTTTGTGGAGGTCCTGGGTGCCGCAGATGAAACGGACCGAAGACATTCCGAAGCCTCTCTCGTCCATAGCCTTCTTCGCGGCTTCGATGAGCCTCGGGGAATCAGCCAGGCCGAGATAGTTGTTCGCACAGAAATTAAGTGCCTTGCTTCCGTCCTGAAGGACTATTTCCGCTGACTGGGCGGAGGCGATGTTTCTTTCGTTCTTGTACAGACCGGCTTCCTTGATGGAAGCGAGTTCTGCTTTCAGATGTTCCTGGAATTTACCGTACATATTGGATATTGTTAAAAGTTTCGTGCTGGCGTCTTACAAATTTACCAAAAAACTATATAAATCGATAAATTAATGTAAATTTGCAATTGCTAATATAGCAAATAAGCAGCGATATCCAATGAAAAATGTACTGGTGATAGGCTCCACGGGCCAGATCGGTTCGGAGCTGACGATGAAACTCAGGAAGATGTATCCTGAAGGAAACGTTGTCGCAGGTTATATCAAGGGAGCCGAGCCAAAAGGCATACTGCTAGAAAGCGGTCCTTCCGCCCTAGCCGATGTCTGCGACGGAGAACAACTCCTCGGGATAGTCAAGGAATACCACATCGACACTATCTACAACCTCGCCGCTCTGCTTTCGGCGGTAGCTGAAAAGAAGCCCCAGCTGGCCTGGCACATCCAGATCGATGGCCTTATGAATATCCTCGAGATCGCACGCCAGGAAGGCTGCGCCGTGTTCACTCCTTCTTCAATCGGTTCATTCGGCCCCGAGACTCCGCACGAGAACACCCCCCAGGACACCATCCAGAGGCCAAGGTCGATGTACGGCTGCACCAAGGTCGCAACCGAGCTCCTGAGCGACTACTATTTCCACAAATACGGAGTCGACACCCGTTCGGTACGTTTCCCTGGCCTTATCTCGAATGTAACCCTGCCCGGCGGAGGAACGACGGACTATGCCGTGGAAATCTACTATGCAGCAGTCAAGGGTGAAGAATTCGCCTGCCCTATCGCAGCAGGAACGTTTATGGATATGATGTATATGCCTGATGCACTGAAGGCAGCGGTGGATATTATGAACGCCGATCCTTCCAGGCTGAAGCACCGTAATTCATTCAATATCGCTTCGATGAGTTTCGATCCTGAGATTCTGGCAGCCAAGATCAAGGAACATATTCCGGGATTCAGGATGCGCTACGAAGTGGATCCTGTCCGTCAGGCGATCGCGGATTCCTGGCCTGACAAGATGGACGATTCCTGCGCCCGTGAAGAATGGGACTGGGCTCCGTCATTCGACCTGGAGAGTATGACGGTGGATATGATCACAGCCCTCAGGAAGAAGCTTCTGTAGCAGGTTCTTCCTGATCCTTACCCTTATCAGCCTTCCCGGCAGCCTTGGCTTCCTGGCGGGCTTTCTTCTTTTCATATCTCTTGAGGTAGCGTTCAAGCACCCTCTGCTCCTTAGCTTCACGTTTCTTGAGCGCCTTTAGGGCCTTCAGAGTCTTTTTCCTCTGCTTCTTGAGTTCCTTTTCAGCCTTGACGGCATTGCGTTCAGCCTCCTCCTTCTCGAACTTGGCTTCCCTCTCTTCCTGACGAGCTTTCCTTTCAGCTTGCTGGCGAGCCTTCTCAGCCCTCTTGCGCTCCATCTCCGCCTTCTTGGCCGCTTCTTTCAGGGCCTTTGGATCCGGTTGGGCGACTTCCTTCGGAACTGAAAGACTGTCAGTCGGTTCCACCTTGAGACTGTCGGTCGGAGAAGTCTTGAGGGAGTCGGCTTCAGGAATCTTGAGACTGTCCGCAGTCGGGCCGGCCAGACTGTCGGAAGGTATCCTCAGACTGTCTGTGGCAGCATTCATCAAACTGTCGGCCTTACGCAATTCTTCAGCAGCCTTACGCTCCCGCTCCAGCTGCTTCCTGCGGGCGTTCCGCGCTCTCTTCAGGGAGTCCTGCTGAGCGAGGACCTGGCGGACCTTGGCCATATGGCCCGGGAAATATACCTCCGTAAGAGGGAAGCCGGCCTGGGGTATCGCCTCGTACTTCTCCCGCTCGGTCTGCCTGGGAGTCAGGAGGGTTATGTCCGTCGGATCCTTGGGCCGTTTCTCGGGCTGCCACTCGAAGCCCTTGAGGATCTTTTCGTCCTTCTTCATCTGGACCACCGGGTAAGCATCGCTCTTGACCTCCTCGAAATAATTGAGATCGTATATGTTACCGTCTTCGAAGGTGGCCGTAAGCATCTTCGCTTCGAACTTGTTGACCGTCGCCAGGGCGTCGTTCTCCTCGATGAAGAACAGGCCTGAGGCTCCTCCGAGCGAGTCGAAGCGCTTCAGGGCGCCTGTCGTGTCGAAATACGCCATCATCTCCGTGCCTTTTATCTGGTCGAAACAGATGGAGTCCTCCTGGATGACGATGAAGGCGTTGGACATCAGGCTCGCCCTTTCGATGTTCTGGTTCTTGATTATGACAGTGATGCTGTCGGCTGTGTACTGGCGCCTTATCTCATTCCATACGACAGGGTTCCGGTAGAGCCTGATAAGTGAATCCAGGTCATTGTAGGCCAGCGAATCACAGACTACCTGCATATCGTTCCTGAACACCTTGACGTTGCGTATTCCAGTAAGGAAGCCTATCTTGGTCGAATCCTTGGGAGCATTTGCCAGGGAGTCCTTCAGAGCCGTCGTGTCGGACGGAGGGGCAACCGGGTTCAAGGTGTCCGGAGGTTCTGTCCCGACAGCCTTGCGGAGCGTGTCCGGAAGCTGCGGGGAGAATGACCACAGAGGCCGTGAAGGTGCTGCGTCTTCGTCCCAGGGAGCCGGAAGGATCGGTCCCCTGACCTTCTGGCCAGGATCGATGGATGCGGCAGCGTTAGGGTCGTCTTCCATCTGCTTCTTGCGTGCCTCCTCAGCTGCAGCCCTGGCGGCATCGGCAGCCTTTCGCCGATATTCGGTTACGGCATCCACATCCAGCTCGCTGACCCTGGACTTGGACGAGGAAATCTCGCCCTTGGGGACCTTGTATTTCGGAACGGCGCGGTAGATAATGGTATCCGCACCCATATAGGCGGTATCCTTCTTCTCATCCTGGGTGGACACCGCGATCACGGCAGGATCGCGTGTCATTTTCACGTATTCGAGGGAATCGATATACTGCATATACCCGGCTACGGCCGCAATGTTCCTGGTCGTGTCAAGGAGTTCGACGTGGCCGAACATCTCGGCATCATTGGGCGTCCTGTAGTACTTGAGCGTATCGCACCAGGCTTCCTGGGCCTTGGTCAGCATATGGACATCCTTGACAAAGAAGAATATCTCGTTGGCGTGGTCGTACCACCCGGATTTCGCGGAAAGCATATTGTCGTCCTTCCAGGCATTCGTGTTGGTACCGAACACGGCAATCTGGGTGCCGGCATTGTAGTCCAGCGCATCGGTCTTGACAAACACCGAATCGGTGTACATATTGACGTTGCGCAGGAAGCTGAACTTCCTTATCTTGGCATCGTAGGATCCTTCGTCGCTCTCGATGATCTGGCCGTCCTTGTCCCGCATAGCCGCCCCGGCCTTGAAGGTGGCGAGACTGTCCTTGGTGTTGTAATCCAGGTTGTGGGAACGGAGGGTGTTCTTGTCCTTGTCCTGCAGCTGTACCAGCGTGCCGCGGAACTGGGCGAGGTTGTCATCGATAAGGTAATCCAGCTTGTCGCTGCTGAGCACGGTCCTGTTCTGGATGATCTTCACGTGGCCGAAGCAGCGTATGATCTTCTGGTTGACGTTCCAGATGGCCGTGTCGCAGATAAGCTTGGTGGAGTTGTGTTCGAAACGGGCGTTGCCCAGCGCCTTGCGGTAACTTATCCCGAATTCATCGACCTGCTGGAGCTCATTGCAGCCAAGGAGGCGTACAAGACTGTCTTTCCGCTCCTTTTTCTGGGCGGAAAGACTGCAGGTTACGAGCAGGAGTAAAAGGGTATATGCCAGGCGCCTGCGAAGCATCTCTATTCGTTGAACTTGGATTCCCAGCCGGTGCGCTTGAATTCACAATCCCTGAACATAGGGTCGATTATGATGTGGGTCTCCTTGATCTTGCCATCGAGGAATTCATCGATAGCCTTCATCTGCTTGTCCATCTTGACCTGCCTCTGGATCTGGCTGAAATCGTCTTCGAAGGTAGCGGTATGGGCAGGGATTATCTTGTCGATGCGGATGATCTTGTAGATAGTCTTTCCAACCACGTAGTCCTTCACCTGGTCCTCGCGGCCGTCGTTGTCGGTAGACTCCACCGGAAGGGATATCTCCCCTTCCTTGAGGTCTTTGATCGCCCTGTAATCCTCAGGCTTCAGCTGGTCGATTTCGAAATATGCAGAGCCCGTATTCGGGTCGGCCATCTGGCCTCCGTTGGTACGGGTTGCAGGGTCCTGGGAATAGAAAGCGGCAGCCATCGGGAAAGTAACCGCCTGATTGTTGATCTCGGTGCGGAGACTGTCCAGGGTCTTGAATGCCTTCTCCCTGTCGGCATCCGTATATTTCGGCTTCATCAGGATATGGCGGGCGTTGAACATATCCCCTTTCTTCTCGATGACTTCGATGATATGGAATCCGTCAGGGGTCTCGACTATCTGGGATATGACACCAGGCCTGAGAGCCATCGCAGCATCGGAGAATACAGGCCAGAAAATGGATTTCGAGGCCATACCGAGCTCACCTCCGCGGCGGGCGCTGCCAGGGTCTTCGGAATATATCCTGGCCAGGGTGGAGAACTTCTCACCGTTGATAATTCTCTCGCGGAGCTCCAGAAGCTTCTCACGCACAGCGAGATTGGCTGCTTCGCGGTCCGGATAGATGCATATCTGGCTCAGCTTGTACTTGATAGGGATGATAGGAAGGTTCTTCTTGTCCACGGTGTCGAGATATTCCTTGACATCGTAAGGGGTCATATCCGGAATCTTCTCCATAATCTCAGCCTGCTCCTGCTGGGTGAGGCTCATCTCCTCGTATTGCTTGCGCCACTCCTGGCGGAGCCTGTACAAAGGCTTGCCGAAATACTCTTCTACCTTCTCTTCGCCTCCCAGGTAGGTCAGCATCCTGTCAGCCTGCTGGGAAAGGCTGCTCTCAACCATATCGTTGTTGACGGTGAGCGAGTCGATGCGGGCCTGCATCAGGAAGAGCTTGGATTCAAGGATCTGCTCCAATACCTCGCAGCGGACATTCCTGTCGGAGGAATAACCCTGGGCGTTCCTGTCCTTGACAGCCGACTCGATGTCCGAGATCAGGATGGCTTCGTTGCCCACTACCGCCACCGTCTTGTCGATGTACTTGTATTTCTGAGCAGAAGCCCCCGTGCAAAACGCCACGGCGGCCAAGAGTGTGAATACTGCTTTATTAATCATTTCTAATATATTACAAAATTCTCCCTAAGCTTGGCTTCTTCTATCAACTCTTGTTCCAAAGTCGTCAGGAGTTCGTGCTTTCTTCCGCTCAGGATGATATCCTTGATCCGATCTTCGCAATATGCGACCGGAGCAGTCTCCCCGGCTCCCACCATCCTGGACACATAGGCGACCGAAACATTGGCCTCGCCGTCCGGAATCTCGATCAAGGAGCCTTTTTTCCTGGAGAGCATCTCGACATAGTCGACTCCGAATTCCGCCGCCAGCGTGACGGCATCTATCCAGTTCGCGGAGAAATCGCGGTATCTCTGGGCCGTCCCGAAAGCAGCGCTGTCGGCGGCTTCCACATCCGCAGGATCGTCCGAGGACATCAGCCTCTTTATCTCAGGCAGGCTCGGAGAGTCCTTGGCTATATTCAGGAACCTGGCCTTCAGGATAGGTCTCTGAAGCTTGAAGGAGGACTTGTGAGCCTCGTAATAATCCTCAATCTCCTTCCTGGAAACATTGGTGTCGAGCCTCTCGGCGACATAATGCTGTTCGAAACGGTATCTGAGCAAGGACTGCCTGTAGGCTTCCATTTCTTTGGAGATATCCTTCTCTTCCTTGGAAAGACGCTGCTGTGCAATATCCTGGAAAGCCATATCGGTCGCCCAGGAATTGATGAACAGGTTCACCAGGTTGAGACTGTCTTCAGAAGAGGTGCCTGCCGGAACTATTCCTTCAAGGTCTGCCCTGTAGAGCTTGTGGTTCCCCAGCTTGGCGACCACTTCGTCGTCGTGGATGATGGACTGGACCGTCTTGCACGATGGCAGGACGGCCAATGCCAGAGCCAAGGCTATTCCGGGCAGTCTTGTGCGCATATCGCTTAACGGGAGTAGTTAGGTGCCTCCTTGGTGATGGTCACATCGTGAGGATGGCTCTCGAGGAAACCGGCGTTTGTGATGCGTACGAAACGGGCATTGCGAAGCTCCGCGATGTTATGGGCGCCACAGTAGCCCATTCCGGCCCTGAGGCCTCCTACGAGCTGATATACCACTTCCGAAACCGTTCCCTTGTAAGGAACCTGGGCGACGATGCCTTCCGGAACCAGCTTCTTGACATCGGCTTCCATATCCTGGAAGTACCTGTCCTTGGAGCCTTGTTCCATAGCTTCGAGGGAGCCCATTCCACGGTAGGACTTGAAACGTCGGCCGCTCATTATGATGGTCTCGCCGGGCGACTCTTCGGTTCCTGCGAGCAGGGAGCCGGCCATAATGGTGCTTGCACCGGCGGCAAGAGCCTTGACTATATCTCCTGAATAACGGATTCCACCGTCTGCGATGACCGGTATTCCGGTGCCCTTCAAGGCTTCGGCAGCCTCCATTACGGCTGTAAGCTGAGGGACTCCGATTCCGGCGATGATCCTGGTGGTGCAGATGGATCCGGGTCCGATACCTACCTTGACGGCCTTGACTCCGGCGTCCGCGAGAGCCTTCGCACCTTCTGCGGTAGCCACGTTACCTGCAACGATCTGGTAGTCCTTGAATGCTTCGCAGGCCTTCTTCACCATCTTGATGACTCCTACGGAGTGACCGTGGGCGGTATCTAGGACAACTGCATCTGCTCCTGCATCGACCAGCATCGCGATCCTGTCGAGAGTGTCGGACTTTATGCCTGCTGCGGCAGCGACCAGGAGACGGCCCTTGCTGTCCTTGGAAGCGATAGGGTTGTCCTTGATCTTCATCAGGTCCTTGTAGGTGATAAGTCCCACGAGCTTGCCATCGTCGTCGGTCACAGGAAGCTTCTCGACCTTGCTCTTCAGCAGGATCTTGGTGGCTTCGGCGAGGGTGATGCCCTTACGTGCGGTCACGAGGTTCTCTCCTGTCATGACCTGGGACACAGGCAGGTTCATATCTTCCTGGAAGCGAAGGTCGCGGTTGGTGACTATGCCGATGAGGAAACTATTGCCGTCGACTACCGGAATACCTCCGATATGATGCTTCTTCATCATTGCCAGGGCGTCTCCTACGGTCGCATCCGGACGGATCGTCACCGGATCGTAGATCATACCGTTTTCGGCCCTCTTGACCCTCCTGACCTGCTCGCACTGAAGCTCTATCGGCATATTCTTGTGGATGACTCCGATACCGCCCGCCCTTGCCATAGCTATCGCGAGGTCGGCTTCGGTCACGGTGTCCATTGCAGCCGATACGACAGGGGTATGAAGCCTGATGTCGGCAGTAAAGTCGGATGTGACGTCTACGTCACGTGGAAGTACATCTGAATGTGCCGGAACCAGCAACACGTCGTCGAAGGTGAGGCCTTCGGAAATCTCTCGGTTTACGAACTTCGCCATTGTGATGAGTTTAATTTGGCAAATATAATCATTTTTTCCTTAAGTTTCGCGCCATAGGCGCCCCTGGAAGGTGTCACGCTCCTCCAGGCGCTTGTCCAGCATCCGAAGGATCTCTGCGTTGCGGATAAGCCCCCAAGGGGTTTCGGACACGAAGCGCGGCGGAACTTCACCGACTATCCTTTCTATCCCCAGGTCCGGCCTCAACCGTTCCAGGATATCGATTATGAAATCCAGGTAGGCGTCGAGCGGAAGTCGCAGGAATTCTTCCGGATGACGGGAATATTCTTCTTCCATCCTGGTCCCTTTCACGATCTGGAGCTGATGGAACTTGACTGTGGAAAGAGGCAGGGAGGATATGGTCCGGCACTGGTCCAGCATCATAGACCTGGTCTCTCCGGGAAGTCCGAGGATGAAATGGGCACCGGTACGGATTCCTCTTTCTGCGGTCATTTCGACGGCACGGCGGGCACATTCGAAACCGTGACCGCGGTTGATGCGCTTCAAGGTCTCGTCGTAGCAGGATTCGATGCCATATTCCACAACGACCAGAGGATGGCCTTCCTTACCTGAAGATGCCTCGAAAGGGGTCGCCTGGAGGCTGGCGAGATAGTCCAGCTTCTCTTCGTCGATGCAGTCCGGCCGGGTGCCTATGACTATTCCGGTGACCATCGGATGGGAAAGGGCTTCTTCGTAAAGCTCTTTCAGGCGGTCCAGGGTTGCGTATGTGTTGGAATATGACTGGAAATAGGCGAGATAGTGCCTTACACGGGGATAGCGGACGCGATGGAATTCGATCCCTTCGTCAATCTGTTGGAGCAGGGATTTGCCCGGGGTGCTGTAGCCGGGGTGGAAGGCGGCGTTGTCGCAGTAGGTGCAACCTCCCGTGCCGACTGTACCGTCGCGGTTGGGGCAGCTGAAGCCGGCATCCAGGACCAGCTTCTGCAGTCTTTCTCCGAAATCCCGCTTCAGGATGCCTGCGGCGGAATTATATCTCCTGCCTTCCGTAAAGTCCAACATAAGCCTTGCAAAACTAACTAATTGTGAATATTTTTACAAACCAAACAATATTCAGGATGAGAATACTCCTTCATACTTTCATATCGCTTGCTGCCGTCGCACTGCCGTTCTGCGGCGGCGCCTACGCCCAGGATGCCGCAAAGACCGGATGGGCGGTAGTGGAGCTTTCCGCTAACTTTATGCGGGAGAAGCCGGATTTCGACGAGGAACTGGGCGACCAGGCTCTGATGGGTACGGTAGTGGAAATACTTGATATCCAGGACTCCTGGGTCAAGATCCGGACTCCGGAACCATACACCGCCTGGGTCACCGACCTTGGGCTGATCAGGATGGACGAGGCTGAATTGCTGGATTACCTGGAGGCTCCGAAGTACATCTGCACGGCTGCATATTCGCATATCTACGAGGAGCCTTCCCTGAAGTCCGGGATAGTTTCCGAATTCATCCTGGGGGACATAGTCAGGATAATGTACAAGACCATCCATCATACTTCGGGCAGGTATAAAGGCTATGACGAGGGCAGGGCTGTACTGACGAAGAAGTTCGTGGGAGTCGTACTGCCTTCCGGAAAGACCGGATACGTGCCGGCCAAGGATGTCGCGGTGTTCTACAAATGGGCCAAGGACAAGGAAGAACTGTTGAAAAAGCCGGAGACGGTGAGGGAGAACATCGTAGGCTGCACCCGGTCGTTCCTCGGTGTCCCTTATATGTGGGGCGGTACTTCAATCAAGAACGTGGATTGCAGCGGGCTTACCAGGAGCGTGTTCTTCGCCAACGGAATCCTGCTGCCGCGGAACGCCTCCCAGCAGGCTCGGTGCGGAGAGGAGGTGCCGTTCGTCGCAGTCGCGTGGGACGGCTCGCAGGGAAGTTCTGGGGACGGTTCGCAGGAAGGTTCTGGGGACGGTTCGCAGGGGGCAGCTGGGGGTAGGGCTGTTTCCTGGTCCGGAATGCTGCCGGGGGATTTGATATTCTGGGGCCGGGAGGCTACGGAGAGCGCTCCAGAGAAGGTTTCCCACGTGGGAATATATATCGGTGGCGGCGAGTTCATCCATTCGTCGCACTATGTGCGGGTCGGGTCGCTGGACCCTTCATCTGAGTATTTCTACGACCGCAAGCCGCTGCACGTGCGCAGGATCGTAGGGCCGTCCGGCCTTTGCGGCTCCGGCACCGCATCTGTATTCAGCAGCCCGAGCTATTTCGCCAAGGACTAATCTTCATCAGCCGCGCCGAAAGCCGTCGCGCTATTCTGGTGCGTGATTGACTGGTTCTCTCTTTAAACTGCAGACTTATCTCTTCTTCGTCAGACTGCTGAATATTTCGGCAGCCAGGTGATTATTCTTGCCCGTCTGCTGATTGTTTCGCGAGACAGGTGATTATTCCTCCCGCCTGCTGATTATTTCGCGAGACAGGTGATTATTCCTCCCGCCTGCTGATTATTTCGCCAAACTGCTGCACACCGACCTGCCCTTGAGGGGCGTAGGAGGCCGATTGATGTGCAGCTATTTGGCTATTTGACAAGACAATCAGCAGTATCAGTCCTGAAGGATGTCTCGGGATTCTGGTTGAGTACAAAAACAGGGCTTTTTGTACTCGTCCACGACCTCGGGGTTCCACTTGAGTACAAAATCAGGACAATTTGTTCTCGTCTGCGACCTAGAGGT
>JAGDBQ010000148.1 GCA_017958985.1 Bacteroidales bacterium | reverse complement strand
TCCGGTAAGATACGCTATATACATCTTTACGGTCGGGTAAGCTACCCTCACGTCGATATCCCTTAAAAGGGTCAGCGCCCGGTCCTTGAATCCGTTGTGCCAATAGAGGAGGGCAAGTTCCAGATAGCTCTCCGGTTGCTCACGCATAAACTTGTGGAAATCAACAAGCGAAGCAGTCTCACACAGCGCCATTGCATTGACAGGATCGGATTCGAGAACGGCTTTGAAGCAGGCCTGGGCCTCTGCCTGACGGCCGAGCTTTTGCAGCACCAACCCCTTGAAATCAAGAGCCTGGAAATTACGTCCGTTGTAAGCAAGGGCTTCCTCCAGACGGTCGAGCGCCATCTCCCAATCGCCGTTCTGCGCATACATTTGGGCGAGTTGGGTATTGGCTCCGGAATTATAAGTGTAGTTCCAGGTAGCGCGGTACAGTGTATCCATAGCGGCTTCGAACTTACCCTGGGCCTTAAGCACAAGGCCAAGATTGTACATAGCCTCGGCATCCTTCGGACGTGTGTAGTCCTTGGTCTGACGGCGGATGGCTGCCCTTAGGTAAGCCGCAGCCTTGTCATACTCTCCCCTCTTGCGATACCAAACGCCCATCTGGGTGTTTGCACGGGTATCTCCCGGATCGCGGCGAAGGACTTCCAGGAAATAGTCTGTTGGATCGATGAAAGGATTGTGGAACTGAAGGTTACGCAGGCCGACAAGATAGCATTCTTCGGTATTGGCAATGTCGGCCGGCTTCTTGGGACGCTCGACGATAGGAGGAAGCGGGGAATCCGGATCCTTCACCACAGGAGTGTAACTGAGCATCTGCTTGCCGCCGGCATCAGACAGGACCATAGTAAGTTCGTGCTCCTGCACTCCGGCATCGACAGGAACCGTCTTCACGTAGGGTTTTGCCGGATCGATGTATGCTATCACATCTTCGAAAACCGGCTTGCCGGCACGTAGCAGGGACACATGTAGCCCCTTCATCTTTTCTGTTGCGTTGACACCGAGAAGGACCTTCCCACCATCCTGCAAGGCCATATTGATTGCAGCGTGGCGGTCTCCTGCTTTCACGCCTTCAATGTCACGCAAGGCATACCAATACTGACTGAATTCCTTGGTCTCGTAGGGGAAGTTCCAGTTGTAGTCGGGCTGATTGTCAGAATAAGCACCGACCATTAGCTCAATATAATGACCGCTGTTGTCGGTCAGGATTTTGGTGTCCCACTCGCTGTTGGGGCCCCAGAGCCAGAACTTTCCGCCCTTGATTATGTTGTGGTTGCCGGTAAGCATCGTACCTGCATGGCGTCCGTGGTCGTAACCGCCTACGAAATCTGCCTTCTGGTCATATACGAACATCGAATTGCTCATATAATGGTTCTTCCACCAGCTCGCATCGACCCCGTCCTTGTAGAAGTCCATTCCGTTGAAGGGCTCGTGGGTAACCGGCCAGTGCGCGAACCAGTTCTTGCAGTGGAATGTAACGAATTCGGTGCTCTGCGGGAGGCATATTTCGTAATTCTCGTCCACAAGGGTGGAGACATTGGACCAATAGAGGATTGAGTTGCTGTCGGGCGTGCCGTTCATCAGGCGGCCGCTGATTTCCATATAGCTCTTGCCTGGATGGAGAGTGATACCTATCGCCCACTGCATCCTGTGGCGGTATTCCGTCTCGCCAAGCCAGATGGTCTTGGAACCGTCCGGACTCGACGTAATCTGCCAGTCGCAGGGAATATGGCTTGTCTGACGGTGATGATGGAACACGTTCCACTCTACTCCGCCGCTGATCCAGGCTCCGGTCATACCGACATTGGCAGGCTTGACGACGTGGTTGTGGTAGAAGATGTCGTAGCCGTTGGTCTTGTCGATTGCATACATAAGACGGCCGCCTATCTCGGGTATCACGCACAGTTCGACATACTCGTTCTCCATATACAGGCAGTCATAAGTGACATCCTGACGGTTACGGGTCATATTGTCGTTGAGCGGATACGGGTAGACGCTGCGCTTTGCACGCTGGTAACTCCAGTCCCTTTCGAAGATTGGAGCCTGCTCTGCCGGATCGAGCAGATAAGTGGGAAGGGTTATCGTGCCTTCATAGGCCTTGACGCCCTGCGCCTTTAAGCAAAGAGGCGCAAGG
>JAGDBQ010000147.1 GCA_017958985.1 Bacteroidales bacterium | reverse complement strand
GGTTGCCGTTGATGTAAGCATTCATCCAGGAAAGAGCGCAATGGTCCTGCTGGGCCCAGAGAAGCCCGTTAGGCTGCATCGCGACCTCGCTCCTCCTTCCCGGCAGGTAACTCTCGAGGATCCCCTTCACGACTGAGCCGTATTTCTTCCATACTGCCTTGGGATCAGCTCCGAAACCGATATACTGTTCGAGCGCCCCTGCAAGGCGGAGAGGAGCCTCGACCTGCGTGGTCCTGTGGAAAAGCCTTTCCTGCTCATCGGCGATCAGGTTGTCGAGGATTTCCTCGAATGATGCTTTGTCCCCGTTGGCATACAGGGTCAGCCCCGGGAGGGCCACCAGGGTCTCCCTCAGGAGCCCGGTATACATCCAGGAGAACCCGGCCGTGACTTGCTTGCGGCCGTTGCGGTCGCGGATAAGGAGGTCGGCGCAGTGGACCAGATGGTCGTGGAAGGAAGTGATCTGCGGAATCTTGGAAACCAAGGTGTCGTATTTCCTTTTCAGCTGGCCTGCAGCGACCTGGGACACGCCGGCTGAAAGGACCGTCGACTCGCCCGGCTTCAGGTCGATCTCGAAATGACCAGGGACGTAGAGGTCCTCCCTGCAGTCGAATCCACGGCGATATTCATCCGAATATGTAATTCCCTTGTACCAGCAAGGCGTACTCTTGAATCCGACTTCCTTGGTATTGAACTGGATGTTCAGGTCAGGGAACCCGTCATACAGGCACCAGGCCATTCCGTTGGGGATTTCCCAACCCTCGGTCCTGGCTGCCGGATTCTCGCTGGTCAGGAGATGTATGTCCCTGAATGCGAGGAACGGAGTCAGCAGGAGCCTGACCTTCGAAGGTGCATTCACCAGGTCGTAACGGATCATCACCTGGTCGGCATCCGGAACGAGGAGTATGGTCTTGGTAAATACTATCTCACCTACCTTATAGGTTATCTTTGGAACCGGATCAGCCTCGAAATCGATGATGTACTTATGCCCGCGCGGCTCGTAGACATCTCCGTAGCAATGGATGCCGAGGTTGAACTGCTTGCCGTTGAGCACGAGACTTTCATCCACCGAAGAGAGAAGCAGATGCATACTCCCTCCGAAAGCGTCCACCGGAACGGCCAGAAGGCCGTGGTAGCGTCGGGTGTTGCAAGTGACGATGGAAGTATTGCAATACGCCCCGGTTTTGTTGGCGCTTATAATCTCCCTTTTCAAAGAGTATGAAAGGTTGACCAGTTCTGACTTGTTGAATTTCAAAAAAGCCATATTCGTCAGTAAAACAATTATTTTCGGTTAGTCCTATCCGCCAGCACCAAGGCGCATCGGCTAGGCAGATAGAGGATAAGGTTCCCACCCACGGTGAAATGTTCCCCGTCGTTTTCCAACCGGGAGAAGCCGTCGAATCTCTTTTCATCGGAATCGAGCACCTTGACATAGTCTCCGTCCGGAGCCGGAAAAGCATAGTCGGTGAACGAATCAACGGGGTTGAAATTCAGCGCAAAGATAAGGCTTTTGCGTTTGAAAATCAAGATTTTCTTCTCTTCGTCGGCCCTCAGCAGCACCGGTGGGACTGTAAGAGCGCCGTACCGTTTCACAAGGTGTATCATCTCCCTGTCGAAGTCCTGAAGGCAGTGATAGCGAAGATAATACGCGTCGGCAAGTGACCACTGGCGACGGGCATGTTCATAGCTCCAGCCGTTGCCTTCCCTCGGGAAATCTATCCACTCCGGATGCCCGAACTCATTGCCCATAAAGTTGAGATATCCATCCCCGGCCGTAGCCAATGTGGCGAGACGGATCAGCTTTATCAGCGCTATTCCCCGATCCACGACCGGGTTGGTGGACTCCATATTCATAGAGAAATACATCTCCTTGTCCATCAGTCTGAATATCAATGTCTTGTCTCCCACAAGCGCCTGATCGTGGCATTCGGCGTAGCTGATGGTCTTCTCATCGGAGCGTTTGTTGGTAAGCTCGTACCACATCTCCCCCGGGCTCCATTCTTCATCCTTCTTCTCCTTGATCCACTTGATCCAATGGTCGGCGACACCCATCGCCATCCGGAAGTCGAAACCTACTCCGCCGGCCTCGAAAGGAGCTGCCAGTCCCGCCATCCCGCTCACATCCTCGGCGATGGTTATCGCGGAAGGCTTGATGTCCTTCACGAGCATATTGGCAAGCCCGAGGTAGGTCACCGCATTCTCATCCACCCCTGAGTCGAAATAAAGGGCATAGTCCCCGAAATCCTTCCCCAGGCCGTGGTCCCAGTAGATCATACTCGTCACTCCGTCGAACCTGAACCCGTCCAGGTGGTATTCCTCGAGCCAGAACTTGCAGTTGCTCAGAAGGAACCTGATGACCTCGTCCTTGCCGTAGTCGAAGCACCTCGACCCCCAGGCGGGATGGTGTCCCTGAGGTCCGGAGTAGAAATACAGGTCATCCCTTCCGTCAAACAGGCTGAGTCCCTCGGCGGCATTGTCCACGCTGTGCGAATGCACGATGTCCATCACCACCGCGATGCCCATCCCGTGAGCGGTGTCCACCAGATGCTTGAACTCGTCCGGAGTCCCGAAACGGGAACTTACAGCGAAGAAATTGGACACCTGGTAGCCGAAGGAACCGTAATACGGGTGCTCCTGGAGAGCCATTATCTGGATAGTGTCATATCCGAGCTTCTTCACCCTCGGAAGTACATCCTTGCGGAAATCGTCGAAGGAAGCTACTTTCCTCTGCTCCGAACTCATCCCGATATGGCACTCGTAAATCAGCGGATGTGGCCTCCTGAGCACCTTGTCGTGTTTCCAGGAATATGGCTCCGCGGGGTCCCAGACCTGCGCGCAGAAAATCTTCGTGACAGGATCCTGGACCAGCCTCTTGCAATATGCCGGGATCCTCTCGCCACCCCCGCCCGGCCATTCTATGAACAGCTTGTACAGCTCACCGTGGCTCAGGAACATCGGATCCAGCCGGAGTTCCCAGTTCCCCTGGCCTGCTATCTTGAATTCGTAGGCAGTGGTACGCTTCCAGTTGTTGAATTCGCCGATCAGGTATATCTTCGTGGCGTTCGGCGCCCACTCGCGGATCACCCAGGACCCGTCCGCCTCCTTGTGCAGGCCATAATAGAGATGGTTGTTTATGCTCCGGACGAAATTCTCCGGATCCGGCCCGGAAATCCGCTCACGCGCTTCGATGATCCTGCGGTGGCGAGCCTCTATCGCTCCCTCGAACGGCTCAAGGTAAGGGTCCGTCCTGTAAATCCTGGGTGTTTTCTTCATATAGCTTTGTCATTATTCAGGCAGATCCGCAGGACGCAGGAATATCGCCCGCAGATGCCTTGTTTTCCCGTCCGCGAAACGGACTTCGAATGTTGTCGATTCCTTGTTCGCCCCGACTATCTTCCCTTCGCCGAATATACTGTGGCACACCACGTCTCCAACCTTGAAAGGCTCCAGATACTCGCTCCTTTCACGCTCGAAACTGTCGTGGAAACTCTCCTCGTCGAGAACGTGCATCATATTCCTGGTACCTCTCCAGAGATCCTCCGGCACATATCCTTCAGTCACGAACATATTCCTCTGGATTTCGGTCAGGAACCTGGAAGGATACTTGTTCATCCTGGTGGACACATTGAAACCCTCCGACTCAGTCAGGAAGAGAGCCTTCTCCGCCCTGGTGACCGCCACGTACATAAGCCTCCGCTCCTCTTCCTCCCCGTTTTTCTTGTATTCGCGTATAGTCCTCATATTCGGGAATATACCTTCGCTGAGGCCGATCACGAACACGTACGGGAATTCCAGTCCCTTGGCCTGGTGCACGGTCATAAGCTTCACGGTAGGGGTGTCCTTCCGGTAATCCTGGTTGGTGTACAGCGCGATGTCCTGGAGATATTCCGCCAGGTCCACGTCGTCCTCGCTGCGCTGGCTTTCATACAGGCGGACGCTCTGCAGCAGTTCCTCTATGTTCTCGAGCCGGTCCTCGTCCTGGTCCTCCCGGTACATCCTCTTCAGTCCGCTCCTGTCGAGCACCCGGTCGAGCAAGTCGGACACCAGGGCCTTGCGGGCATATTCCTTCGACTCCTCGATCAAAGTCACGAAAGCCGATGCAGGAGAACCCTCCTCCGCGTGGGCGAGCATAGTCCCATACAGGCTTCCCCCTCCCTCACGGGCGAGCTCCTTCAGGGACTCCAGGTATTTCTTCCCGAGTTTCCTGGCCGGAACGTTCACTATCCTCTCGAAAGCCAGGTCGTCCCCGCTGTCGCAAATGAGCCTCAGGTATGCCAGGCAATCCTTGATCTCCTTCCTCTCGAAGAACCTCGTACCTCCCCAGATGGTATAGGGGAGACGGGAATTCAGCAGTTCCTGCTCGATCGCCCTCGACTGGAACGAAGCCCGGTAAAGCACGGCGAATTCATTCGGGCGCGCCCCGGACTCCATCAGGAGCCTCATCTGGGATACGATCCACTCCATCTCTTCAACCTCGCTCTTGCCGTGGTAGTGGATTACCGCCCTGCCCTCCGGCCTCCTTGTGAACAAGTCTTTGGGAATCCTGTTCAAATTCTTGGAAATCACGGAGTTGGCCACATTGAGAATACTCGGCGTAGAGCGGTAGTTCTCGTCCAGGATTATGTCTTTGTCACGTGCGAACTGGACGAACCTGTCCGGCTTCGCCCCTCTCCACTCGTAGATTGCCTGGTCAGGGTCGCCCACCACGAACAGGTTGCGGTGCCCGGCAGCCAGCTTTTCGATAATCTGCCAGTTGTCCGTGTTGCAGTCCTGAGCCTCGTCCACCATAATGTAGTTGAGCTGGCCCTGCCAATATTCCCTTGCATCCCGGAAGTGGTCGAGGATATAGTTCGTGAAGTTTTCAAGGTCGTCGAAATCAAGGGAATAATTCTTTATCTGCCGGTGGATATAGTTGGCGGCGGGAGAAGCGAGCATCCCGTCCGACCAGACAACGTCCGGAAGCATATAGGTATCGATGTAACCGTCCAGGGCCTTGAAAGTGGAAACCTGGCCGAGGAACTCCTTGACAGTCTTCTCGGTCCGTTTGATTCCGAGTTCCTCCATACACTGTTTGGCAAGGGACTTGCGGTCCTCTTCGTCGATGATGGAGAATGTCTTCGGGAAACCCAGCCTGTGGATCTCCTTCCGGAGGAACTTGACGCAGAATCCGTCGATGGTACAGACGAAGTCGTTGTAATCTCCGCTGTGGACCATCGTGGCTATCCTCTGGCGCATTTCCGAGGCAGCCTTGTTGGTGAAAGTGAGACAGAGGATATTGGCCGGATCTATGCCCAGTACGTTCACGAGATAGGCATACCTGTAAGTCAGGGCCTTGGTCTTGCCCGTGCCGGCACCGGCTATGACGCGGACCCTTCCTTCGGTGGAGGTGACCGCCTCGGCCTGGCGGGAGTTGAGGTCGGAAGCTATTCTCTTCTCAAAATCAAACATAGTTCATAAAGATACGAATTATTCCCGAAAAAAGAGTATTTTTGTCAGATTGTACTTGTCAGGGACGATGAAAAAGACTCTGGAAAGAATATGGTTCCCCGTAGTGGTGGTGTGCGTCATCGCGCTCCAGGCCATAGGTATGAGTCCCCGCATCAGCCCGGGGGATCCAGGCTTCGGCTATGTAAGCGCGGATGCCCCCCAGGACACGATCCACTACCGCAACCAGTTCCTGCGGCGCAGTTCCGGGAGGATCGCCGATGATACCTCGACCTTCCTCTCCCTGATCGATACGACTCATCATCTCTCTGCCCGCGACACCATATTCCCTCCTGACTCCCTCAAGGAGATCGACCCTTTCCGTTACAAGTACTATGTCGCCCTCCTGGACTCCCTCACCCACGTGCAGGTCAGGGACTCTCTCCGGGCCGCCGGAGACTCTGTCGACTGGCCGAGGCTGGACTCCCTGTACTATCTCGACTCCGCCATCCGGAAGAAGGCCGCATTCGACGCCTGGTACAACGGCCTCTCCAAGACAGAGCGCAAGAAGTACGACTTCGAACAGAAGGAAAAAATCAAGAAACACATCTCAGACAGCATAGCGGAAGTCAAGGACAGCCTGAAGGCCATCAGGGACAGTATCAAGGAAAACACTCCGAGAATCCTGGCGACCTTCGCCGTCCCGGACTCGATGCAATACAAGAGGATCATCCAGTGGACCCACGACCGGGAGTTCCACCAGATGCACGTCCAGGAACCCGACACCAACTACAACTACCGGTTCTATGACTATCCGTTCCTCCGGAAGGACGTGAACGCCAGCTGGCTAGGAGTAGCCGGATCCCCGGTCCACTATTACAACTGGTTCAACCGTACAAGCGAGAACGGGGTGTCCTTCTACGACCCGTACGAATCCTGGTCCTACTCGGCCAAGACTCTCCCGATGTACAACACCAAGACGGCCTACACCGAGCTGGGCTATTTCGGAACCCTTTTCGCCATCCAGCAGAAAGAATCCGACAACCTGCATATCCTCACCACCCAGAACATATTCCCGGAACTCAACTATTCCCTGGAATACAACCGTTTCGGCGGTGGCGGAATGCTGGAGAACGAGACCACCAAGAACAAGAACTTCTCTGCTTCGGTCAACTACCTTGGCAAGAAATACCTGGTGCACGCAGGTTACATCCACAACAAGGTGACCCGCGGCGAGAACGGAGGCGTATCGGACATCACGATGGTCACCGACACCACCCTCGACGCGAGGGAAATCCCGATATATCTGAACAACGCTTCGTCTATGGTGAAGAAGAAGACCGTATTCCTGGACCAGCAATACAGGATTCCGTTCTCCTTCATCAAGAAGATCCAGGACCGGAAGATAGACAAACCGTTCAAGGACAGCGTCCTGGCTTCAGGAGACTCCCTCCTGGTCTCCAAACTGGACAGCCTCCTGGCGGCACGCGTCGCGGAGAGGGAGGCGGCTGACACCCTCGGAGAGAGGGATGACATAACTACCGCGTTCATCGGGCACAGCAGCGAGTATTCCGTATTCACCAGGCTGTATTCCGACCAGCTCTCCCCTGATAGCGAAATCGGGCGTGACTTCTATCACGGGAACTTCTTCTACAACCCTGGAGCGTCTTATGACTCCCTCAGGGTGAGCAAGTTGGAAAACCGCATATTCGTACGGCTACAGCCTTGGTCGGAGGAAGCCATAGTGTCCAGGCTGAACGGAGGCGTCGGGAACCGCATCCTCAATTTCTACTCCTTCGACCCGACCTACCTGAGGGTAGGCAACAACACCGTATGGAACTCCAGCTTCGTATACGCCGGAGTGGAAGGCCAGCTTAGGGAATATATCCAGTGGGATGCCAAGGGTGAATATGTATTCCTCGGCAAGGAGCAGAACGATATGAGCATCCAGGCCAATGCCAGCCTGGCGTTCTATCCGTTCAGGAGGGCCCGCAAGAGTCCTGTGACGCTGGGAGTACACTTCGAGACCAGTCTCAAGGAGCCGGAGTTCTATCACCAGCACTATTTCTCCAACCACTACAAGTGGGACAATGATTTCGGCAAGATATCCACGACAAAGGTCCAGGCAAGGCTCTCCATCCCGAGGTGGAAGATAGGAGCCGAAGCCGGATATGCCCTGCTCAGCAACAACATCTATTTCGATTCGACCGGGGTGGTGCGCCAGAACAACACGCCGATGAGCGTACTGAGCGCCTCCCTGACCAAGAATATAGTCCTGGGACCCCTGCACCTGGACAACAGGGTGCTGTTCCAGATGTCTTCCAACCAGGATGTGGTTCCGCTTCCTACCGTTGCGGTCAACGCAAAATGGTATCTGCAGCTCGATATCACCAAGAACGTGATGCAGATGCAGATAGGAGCCAATGCCTGGTATAATACCAAATACCATTCTCCTGGGTGGAACCCTGCAGTGGGGGCGTTCTACAACCAGAAGGAGATCGAATACAACAACGGCCCAATCATCGACGCTTTCGTGAACGTGCAATGGAAACGTGCCTGCATATTCGTGAAACTGGAGAACGCCGGACAGGGCTGGCCTATGGAAAAAGCAGACTACTTCACCGCCCACAGGTTCATCAGGACCCAGCGCTCCGTCAAATTCGGTATCTACTGGCCGTTCTACCTCCAGCCTAGCCAGAACAAGACAGTCCAGGCAGGCAGCGGTATGATGTCCGGAGGAGGAGGCAACAGCGGTGGTGGTGGCGGCGGTGAATTCTCCGGCGGCGGAGGAAGAGGCGGCGGAGGCCTCTCCGGCGGCGGCAGGAGCACTAGAAGAAACAATTAACCTCACCCCTTATGGGAGTAAGAAGAGTAACGAAGAAATTTCTGAAGTACTTGATACCCACATTATTGGTACTTCTGATCATTCCTTTCACCGAGAAACGGGCCAACGCCCCGAAGGTCTTCGAGCCAGTCACCGGCGGAGATACCCTCCACTGTGCCATCAGGCTGGGAGACTTCGATAACCTCAACAACGGTTACCATACCGGCTTCCACTACGAGCTCCTGAACCGCTTCGCTCTAAGCCAGGGAGATTCGGCTGAAGTGCATCTGGGCGAATCGCGGGGATCATACCTCGATTCCCTGCGGGTCGGGAGGCTGGACGTGCTGGTCATTCCTGCAAAAAGGGCCCCGGAAAGCGATGAATTCACATCCCTCGCCATAGGCGATTCCTCCGTGGTCTGGCTTCTGAAGGCGGACAACCAGAAATACCGCGAGATGCTCAGGTGGTACGATACCTTCAGTGGATCTGCCGCATATTCATACACTTACGACAGGTTCTTCAGGGGATACCAGCCGTATCTCAAGGAAGGCAAGGCAGAGGGTATAATCAGTCCGTACGACGATCTCATCAAGAAATACTCCAACCGGATAGGATGGGACTGGAGGATGTATGCCGCGCTGATCTGGAGCGAATCCAAGTTCAGGATCCAGGTCCACTCTCCGCGCGGAGCCTTCGGCTTGATGCAGATGATTCCGAGCACGGCCAAGAACCACAAGGTCAAGGATGTCCTCAACCCGGAGCAGAACATAAGGGCCGGAGCCGATTACATCCACAAGCTGCAGAATATGTTCCGCAGCTACGCAGCCAATGAGGACGAACTCGTGAAGTTCACTCTCGCGGCCTACAATGCCGGCGAAGGAAGGGTCCAGGACTGCATCCGGTTCGCAAGAGCGATGGGTGCCAGTTCGAGCACGTGGTCCGGTCTGTGCTCGGTAATGCCTATGATGAACAGCGACTCGGTGGCCGTAGCCTATGACCTTCACTGCGGAAAGTTCAGCGGAGTGGAGACGAGGGCATATGTCAGGGCGGTCCTGAACCAGTTCGACAAGTTCAGGGGAGTTGCTCCACGGTTCGCAAGCGAGCCCGCGGATTCCGTATGGCTGGCGGCCAAACGTGCTGAAGAAGAAGAACTTGAGAAAGAAGAAGCGGCAGTCTTCACCCCGGATTCCCTACTGAGCCCTGACAGTCTGGGCAGGGTCGACCCTGGCGATGAACAGACAAGGAATCAGGAGGAGGAGCATAATGACGGCATAGGCAGCCGCATCCGCCGCAAGGACTGACGGGATATTCACGTGCACCGGCACGAAAGGAACGAAGTAATTCTCCGGATTAAGCTTGAGGATATGTGTCCATTTCTGGATGCCGCACAGCAGGAAAGCCGCGGCGTTCCCGATCAGCATTCCCTTCAGGACTATCCCGGAGGCCACCCTCAGGAATACCTTTCCGATAGACTTGTCGTTCATTCCCAGGGACTTGAGGGTTCCTATGGTGGAAATATGCCTGAACAGCATTATAAGCAGCCCGGAAATCATATTGAATCCCGCAACGATGGTCATCAGCACCAGGATGAACAGGACATTGAAGTCGATGAGGTTCAGCCAGTCGAATATCTGGGGATACCTGCTGACGACTGATGTGGCTATCAGGGTTTCGCCGTCGTCCTCGGCGTTCTCCATAGCGATGTTGCCCACCAGGTCTGCGACCTTACGCATCCCGGCGGCATCCCTCGAGGAATGGACTAACTTCATCTCCAGGGTGGAAACCTCGTCCTCTTCCCAGCCGTTGAGCCTCTGGATATCGGCGATGTCGGCCAGGACTATGATATTGTCCGTCCCGTCCATCACACCTTCATATACGTCGGTGACATTGAAATTCCTCACCTTCACGTTCTCTCCCACGAAATAGGAAAGCATCCTGTCTCCCTTCCGTATCCCTACGAGTTCCGAGAGGCGGGAAGGTATCGACACGGCCAGTTTAACTGTGTCGGAGGGCCCTTTCTCCCTCTCGACACCCTTGAAAAGCACCCCGTGGATATTCTCCCCCACCTTCACTATCCCGGCACGGTAGACTGCAGGAGAGATGCTCCTGACCTGCTCTATCGCCTCCAGGTCACCGATGTAGCTCGGTCTCGATGGAATGGGCGAAGTCTCGCTGATGTAGTTCATATCCACCGGCATCAGCTGCACGTCGCCGGTAAGGTCCGATATCCCGTCCCGGATTTCCTCCCTGAAACCGGAGGACACGGACACGGAGATGATCATAATAAGGAAGGATATCGCAATGGAGACCATCGCGATATTCCCTCCGAAACGGAGACGCCTGGCTATGAACCTGGTAGCGTCCAAATCCCGACCGTATCCCTACCAGATACTCACCCTCTCGGCCTCAGGAAGCCACATAGGGTCGCCTTCCTTGATTCCGAAAGCATCGAAGAAACTCTGGAAGTTCTTCAGGGAGACGTTCACCCTGTTCTCTGCGAGAGAGTGGACGTCGAGCTTGGTAAGGCGGACCTTCTCTTCATCGGTGATGTTCTGGGCCCATACGGTGGCATATCCGAGATAGAATCTCTGCTCTGGGGTGAAGCCGTCGATCAGGCCGGGCTCCTTGCCTGCGATGGCGTTCTGCATCGCCGTGTAAGCAATGCTGAGTCCGCCGTGGTCGCCGATATTCTCTCCGAGGGAGAGCTGGCCGTTGGCCATGACGGCAGGAGCGTCGCCCTTCGCCGGCAGGATGACCACCTTGTCGAACTGGTCGGCGAGTACCTGGGCCTTAGCCTTGAACTTTTCAGCATCCTCTTCGGTCCACCAGGAAGACATATTGCCATCCTTGTCGAACAGACGTCCCTGGTCGTCGAAGCCGTGGGACATCTCGTGTCCGATCACCACACCGATGGCTCCGTAGTTGACTGCATCATCGGCGTCAGGGTTGAAGAACGGAGGCTGGAGTATGGCTGCAGGGAAGCAGATCTCATTGGTGGTAGGATTGTAATAAGCGTTGACAGTCTGTGGAGACATTCCCCATTCGGTCTTGTCCGTCGGCTTGCCGAGCTTGGAAAGGTTGTCGGCCACGTACCACTGGCTGGCGGCACGCAGGTTCTCGAAATAGCTCTTGGACGGATCGATGTCGAGGGTGGAATAGTCCTTCCACTTGTCAGGATAACCGATCTTGACCGTGAAGTTGTCCAGCTTCTCGTGAGCCTTCGCCTTGGTGGAGTCGCTCATCCAGTCAAGTGCATCGATATGCTGGCTGAAAGCCTCCTTGAGGTTGCCTACGAGAGTCAGCATCTTTTCCTTGGAAGACTCCGGGAAATACTTCTCGACATACATCTTTCCGACTGCCTCGCCAAGTACGCTGTTCGGAACCGCCATAGCCCTCTTCCATCGCGGCTTCTGCTCGGTGACACCGGACATACGGGTGCTGTAGAAGTCGAATGAAGCCTTGTAGAAATCATCGCTGAGGGCGCCGCAGGCATCCTCGATCAGCTGTCCGGCCACATAGTCCTTCAGGACCTGGAGGTCGGTGTTCTCGAACAAGGCTCCGAATTTCTCGAAGAAATCGGTCTCGCCGACCACGAGCTTATCCTGTGCAGGGATTCCCCTTGCGTCAAGATATGCCTGCCAGCCGAAGCCCGGGAACTTTTCCTCCAGCTGTGCTGAAGAATATACGTTGTACTGGGCTTCGATATCCCTTTCCTGCACGCTGGTCCAGGAATTGACCGCAAGTGCATCTTCGACTGAAAGCGCGTTCGCGGCAGCCGTCTGAGGATCTGCCACTCCCGTCAGGGTGAATATCTTCTCGAGGAACTTGCCGTAATCCTCCTTGATGCCGGCATTCGCCTTTTCGACATAATAGTCACGGTCTCCGATTCCGAGGCCGCCCTGGCCGAAATAGAGTATCTGCGTGTCGCTGTCGGCGAGGTCGGCGCCCACATAGGCACCGAAGAACGGACCGACTCCCTCGTTGTGGAGTTCTGCGATCTTCTTGACAAGCGCTTCCTTGTCAGCCACGGCATAGACCTCGTCCACATACTTCTTGAGAGGTGCGGCTCCGTCCTCGTTGAGTTTTACGGAGTCCAGACCCTGCTTGTAAAGGTCGGCGATCTTCTGCTCGACCGAACCCTTGGAGGTCTTCATCGTAGTCATATTCGCAAAGAGGTCGTTGAGCCTCTTCACATTGTCCTCGCGGAGACGGTCGAACGAGCCGAAGCGTGCGAATTCCGGCTTGAGCGGATTGTTCTGCTGCCATCCGCCGGTGGCATATTTGTAAAAATCTCCGGACGGAGAAACCGTAGTGTCCAGATTCGTAAGATCCAGTGCAGGAACCGGTTCCGTAGCCGGTTTCCTCGAACAGGCAGCGATTGCCATAGCTGAAACCATTATCAAGATAGCTTTTTTCATACTGTTATGATGTTAATACATTATTTTCAATCAAGATTGTAAATATAGTCATTTTTGCGATATTTGCAGTCCAATCAAACAACGATGTCGAAGTTTGTCGGTTTCATAAAGGACTGGATGCTCCCGATATCCATCGCAACCGGAATATGCACCTATCTCCTGCTGCACTTCGTTCCGTCCCTGTCGGTCTCCGCTGAACCGGCATTCTCTGGCATAGCCAAGGATCTCCAGCCTGTCCTGGTGGCGGTGATGCTCTTCCTGCAGTTCACCAAGATTTCTCCGCACGACCTCAGATTCAGAAGATGGCATATCTGGCTGCTTCTCTTCCAGGCCGTGATGTTCGTGGTCCCGGCCCTTATCTGCACCAACATCCCACACGGCAACGCCAGGATCCTGGTCGAGTGCGCGATGCTCTGCTTCGTCTGCCCTACCGCGGCAGCCGCCGGAGTCATCACCGACAAGCTTGGCGGAAGTCTCTCGGACACAGTGACTTACGTTGTATTGATCAATATCCTTGCGGCCTTCATAATCCCGCTTGTGATCCCTGTCGTACACCCGTCTGCCGACATTTCCTTCTGGAGCAGCTTCTTTGCAATCTGCAAGCGGGTGTTCCCGCTCCTGGTATTCCCTCTTCTGGTAGCCTGGCTCATCCGCTACACCATACGGCCCCTCCAGGAATTCCTTATACGCTACGCCCACTGGGCGTTCTATATCTGGGGCATCACCCTGTGCCTCTCCATCTACCTGGCCACCAAAGCCTTGATCAACAGCGGGATACCGGTTTGGCTCGTCTTCCTCATCTGCCTCGTTTCACTGGCCTGCTGCCTGATACAGTTCATCATCGGCCGCAAGACCGGGACGAAGGCCTGCAAAGAGGGTTCGGTAGAAGACAGGAAGCACGACTCCATCACGGCAGGACAGGCCCTCGGACAGAAGAACGCAGGCTTCCTCATCTGGCTTGGCTTCTCCTATATGACCCCTGTCACCTCCGTCGCCGGCGGCCTCTACAGCATCTGGCAGAACCTCGTCAATTCGCTGGAACTCTACCAGCACCGCCACGGAAAGTAATCTGCCCGACTTCTTGTATTTCCGGCTCAGTGTTGCTATTTTTGTGAATATGAGAACACGAGCCACATTACTTTGCGCCCTGGCGGTCATCCTGCTGGGCGCCTGCAATCCTGCAAACGTCAATGAAAACATCCCGCTTCCGGAGCATCCGCGCCCAGATTTCGAAAGGGCAGGATGGGTCAACCTCAACGGTCCCTGGTCCTTCACCTTCGACGAAGCAGCCGCCCAGGCTGCATTGTCCGGAGAAGACCTCGCGCCGATGGACAAGGAGATCCTCGTTCCGTTCCCCTGGGGATCCAAGCTCTCCGGAGTGGAAGACAAGGGAGACATAGGATGGTACGGACGCGAAATCACGATCCCCAAGTCCTGGAAAGGCAAAAGGGTATTCCTCGTCGTAGGCGCTTCGGACTGGGAGACCACGGCCTGGATGGACGGAAAGGAGATAGGATGCCATCAGGGAGGATACATCCCGTTCGAGTTCGAACTCGAGGGCGTGACCCCGGGCAGCACGCACCGCATCGTACTGAAAGCCGACGACACCTACAGTGCGTCCCATCTCTACGGCAAGCAGGGATATGGCAACGCAAGGGGAATCTGGCAGACCGTATATCTCGAAGCACGCGGCAAGAATTTCATTAAGACCCTGCACTTCACCCCGGACACCGACGCCTCAGCCGTCAAGGTGGATGTCACACTCGACTCCCCGGCAGCGGAAGGAGAAACCTTCAAGCTGAAGTTCAAGACCGGCGGGCAGGATACCTTCACCGCAGGGATCGGCGGGAAAGACAAGGCCACATTCACCGTCCCGATCAAGGACCAGCACCTCTGGGACCTCGACGACCCGTTCCTGTATGAGGTGAAGGCCAGCCTCGGGAAGGACGACGAAGTCGACTCCTACTTCGGGCAGCGCAAGATCGGGGTGGAAAAGCTTCCCGGCACGGATTATCCGTACGTTGCCCTCAACGGCAAGCCGGTCTATCTGCAGCTGTGCCTCGACCAGAGCTACCATCCGGACGGCTTCTATACCTTCCCGAGCGACGAGTTCGTAAAGGATGAGATATTGCTCTCCAAACGCCTGGGACTCAACGGCAACCGCATCCACATCAAGGTCGAAGTCCCGAGGAAGCTCTACTGGGCTGACAAGCTCGGCCTGCTCATCATGGCCGACACGCCGAATTTCTGGGGAGAACCGGTGCCTGAGGCAAAGGAAGATTGGGAAAGGTGCCTCAAGGGCCAGCTGGAACGCGATTTCAACCATCCTTCAATCTTCGCCTGGGTCAATTTCAACGAGACCTGGGGACTCAAGACGGGCGGGGAATACCTGCCTGAAACCCAGGAGTGGGTAAGGGAAATGTACAAGCTCACAAAGAGCCTCGACCCTTCACGCCTGGTGGAGGACAATTCCCCTTGCAACAACGACCACGTCGAAACCGACATCAACTCCTGGCACGCCTACAGGCGCGGCTACGTCTGGGAGGAGACCATCAAGGAATATTGCGACAATACCTACCCGGGCAGCGCTTTCAACTACATCGGAGGCAACCTGCAGAACGGGGTTCCGATGATCAACAGCGAATGCGGCAATGTCTGGGGCTATCAGGGAAGTGCAGGAGACTGCGATTTCACCTGGGACTACCATATTATGGTCGATGCCTTCAGGCGCAATCCGAAATGCGCAGGATGGCTGTACACCGAGCATCACGACGTGATCAACGAATGGAACGGCTACGTCAAGTTCGACAGGACCGAAAAGACCGATGGTCTGGACGAGCTGCTTCCGGGAATGACCGTTTCCGACTTCCAGAGCCTGTATTACATTGCTCCGGACTGCTACCTTTATACAGAGCGCAATGCCGGCGAAAAGGCCAGCATCCCGTTCCGTGCATCGTTTATGACCGACAAGGATCCGGGAGCGCTGAGCCTGGAGACCGAGCTGGTCGGTTGGAACGGACTCGGAGAGTTCAAGGAACTGGCAAAGGGAACCGTCCCGGTAGGCTTCAAGCCTTATCTCAACGAGGAAGCCGGCAGCATAGATGTCGATATTCCTGAAGAAAACGGCTTGTACCTCCTCCGCCTGGTCCTGAAATCCGGAGACAAGGTGCTCCACCGCAACTTCACCACCTTCCGGGTCAGGGACGGCAAGGATGCCGCACCTGAAGGATCCAGGCTCGTGACCTTCTCCCCTGCCTCATTCACGGCTCAGGAATGGTCCCTGAAACACACCTCCATATATTCCGGCCTTAAGGAAGACGGCTTCGGCTACGGCTTCTTCGAATATACAGTTGAAATCCCTCAGGACATCGATCCGGCCAAGGTTGCTTCTGCCGAACTCCTGTTCGAAGCATCCGCCAAGGAACTGTTCGGAAAGGACAGGGAAGGCGACGAGATCCAGGGAGACTATATGCTCGGTGGCGGCACCTTCGACCACTGCAAGTCCCCGAATTCCTACGCTATGACAGACGGGATATTCCATCCGTCCAGGTTGGAAGTCAGCGTCAACGGCATACCTGCCGGCAAGCAGGACCTCAAGGACGACCCTGCTGACCACAGGGGCATCCTCTCGTGGGCTTCCCAGCCGAACGAAAGGCATATGTGCGAGGCGGGTTCATACGGTGAACTCGTACGTGTCAGCGTGCCCGCCGAGGCGCTTGCGAAAGACCGTACGCTGGTGATCCGGATCAGTGTTCCGGAAGATACTCCGGAAGGAGGACTCGCCATCTACGGCAAGGACTTCGGACGCTATCCTCTCGACCCGACCCTTATCCTGAAAACGAAGTAACCTGCGGAAGGATCAGAGAAAAAGGGTGATCGCCAGGGCCACGAGGGCGGCATAATAAAGGAAGGTGGGGACTGAATACCAGTCCAGGCGATAGACCAGAGGGTAATCGAAATGATTCCAACGGGCGGTAGTACTCTCCCGCCCGTGTTTCATATGGTACCGGAAAGAGAGCCGGTTCGCCCATACTTCATACCACTCGCGCCTGTGGTCGTGAAGAGGCAGGCGGCATCCGATCAAGCTGGGGAAGCCGACCACCAGGAGATAGAACGGACCCAGGATGCGGCTCTGGAGGGTATGTCCGAACTCGTGGGCGAGCATGGAAGGGACCCGGAAGTCGTCCTGGCTGCCTCCTACGTTTATGAACGAACCCAGGGAAACGCCCCAGTTGTAAGGAAGCCCGTCCCTTCTGCGCACCACGGTAGCCTCACGGTATGAAGAGACCTCGGAACCGCGTTTCCTGAAAAGCGAGAGAATCCCGCCGAGGATGTTCTGCGGGAGTTCCCAAACAAGTCCGGAAACTAATGCAACAAGAGTCACTACAATGAGT
>JAGDBQ010000146.1 GCA_017958985.1 Bacteroidales bacterium | reverse complement strand
GCCTTGCCCACGTTCAGGCCGTAGTCGCCTTCGAGACCTTCCAAGGCGAGCGCCAGATTCAAGTCCCTGTCTTTCAGGATGAAACTGATGTCTTCATAGGCGGCGGTCCTCGCGAAGGAGAGTATCTCCTTCACTGAAAGTCCGTAATCCCGGATTTCCTTGTGTCCTGGCTCGTCTCCGTCTGCCTTCCCTTCGAGCTTGCAGACATCCCCGTTGAATCCGTATTCGACTATCCGGTCGTGGTCGTCCTCTATGACCGCCCAGGCACAGTCTTCTCCGCATTTGACCGAGACCTTGACATACAGGAGTTTCCGGGTGTCCTCAAGGTCGATCCGGACTCTTTTTTCCTTTACGGCCAGCTTTGCGGCGGAGACATCTTCATCAGTGAGGTCCTTGAGGACTTCCAGGCCATATCCGCTCTTGCCGCAGATTGCACCGAGGGCGGCTGCTATATGGAGCCCTATCATTCCCGTACCCGGGATTCCGACTCCCATTCCGTTCTTGAGGATGTTGCCGGAAACCCTGACTTCCGTTTCCAGCGGTTTGCATTTCCTTACCTCAGGAGGAAAATGTTCGGCGGCTTTCGCTGCGGCCAAGGCAACGGCAATGGGCTCGGTACATCCCAAGGCCGGTTTGACCTCCTTGTGGAGAAGGGAGATCAATTCAGATTCACGGTCGGTCATATCAGTCAGTGTTCTCGAAAAAATGGAGTATGTTGGTTATCAAGTCGTTTATATCGTCTTGTTGTTTGATTACTTCAATGGGGAATCCCAGGCAGGCGGTCTTGTAGCCGTCACCGACATAGCAGGTCCCTGCCGAGATGTTGGTGTCCCTGTACCTGAGGAAAGTATGTGAATTATCATTGGCAGGGACTATTCCGTCAGGAGTCTCTACGTTGTATATCAAGTTGTTGCGTTCCTTGTAGAACTCGATCTTGCCTATCTTGCCTGCCAGGTTGAACGTATTGTTCTTCATCGGCCAGACCGTTTCTCCGTGGGTGGCGAAGTTGGTCAGCCACCTGTAGCCCAGGGTATTCTCGATGAATGTCTTCGTCCTTGCAGTGTAGGTTGAATCGACTTCCACCGGGAAGACCTTGTCCCATACATCCGTACCGATGTTGGCACCGGATATGAGTACGTTTCCACCTTCGCCCGTATATTTTACGATTGCATCCTGGAGGGATTCCGGAAATACCTGGAAACGGTCCGCTACCTTTCCGCTTCCCACCATAGTAGTGACCTGTTTGCCGCATATGAAATCAGCCACAGGGTCATTGGAGGCCGAATGGATACCGTCGGAGAAGGCGGCGCTGCTGGTCGAATGGAACGGCCTGCCGGCTGCCATCATCGCCTTCCCGTGGATGACCGTGAAATCGAAGGTATTGCCGGGGACAGGTTTACCGGCCTTGTCCGTGAAGGAAGCCCCGAATCCGGGGTTGTCATCATCCACCCAAGGCAGTTCTCTCCTGAACTGGTACTGGTCGCCTATGAAATTGATTTCCTTTATGTATGGGACTCCGGCATCCAGGTTGTCGGTGAATCCGGCATAATCCGGTGTGTCGAACCAGGATGGTGCCGAGACCCTTGTGAAGTTGTTCACCACCAGTACGCTCTTGCCCTTGACCTTGGATGGTACTCCGAGGCTGAGAACCTCTGACGGGAAGCTCTTTCCGCCTTCGTTGAAAGCGATTATCCTGTAACTGTATATATGCCCGGGCCTGACGGTCAGTTCCGCCGAGTATCTTCCTGAGGCTTGCTTGACGTTCTCCAAGGCGTATCCTTCGTCGAAAGCACCGTCGTCGATCCTCGTCTGAAGGATGAATCCAGTCGGTGACGCGGTAGGCTCCAACGGGTCCTCAGTGACTTTCCAGCTGAGCTTGACCTGGGCCGCTGTGCCCGTCGCCGGGGCTGTCCTGAATGAGGTGGAGAAAGAATTCACCGGCAGCGGCTGGACGGTATATTCGCAGCCGAACCTGCTGCTGAGGTATTTGAGCATTCCTTTGTAGACCGCCCGGCAGACCGCGAAGCGGAACGACGGGTCGAGCCCGAATTTCATATCGGCGAAATTCTGGTGGGAGAGGAGCTCCAGTATCATTGCGGGGACGGTTGCAGTCCGGGATTCGCTGTATGACCTGTCCCACAGTCCGCGGCGGTTCCATTCCGGATTGTAGGTCTTCCTTATGTCGTCAACTATCTGGCTTTGCACGAAATCCGCGTACATCCTCTGCTGAAGCCTGTCCTCGCCGTTTGGAAGCTTGCTGCTGCCGTCGCAGAGGAGGGTGTAGATGGCGAGGGTCCCGACTATGGAATCGTTCGGAGTAGTACCGGCATCGGTATGGAAGGCGAATGACATATCTATCGGAATCCCAAGGCCTTTCCCTTTCGGGTTCGTCCTGGATCCACCGGACATCCAGCCTACCCAGGCACCGCGGTCGGCATAGTCGGAAGTGTAATCATTGGGGTGCAGTTTCAGTATCGTGGAATCGACTCCTGCCCATTGCATCCAGTAGAATGCCCCTTCCGTGAACGAAGGCATCCCCGAGGTGGTATATTCACTTACATCCTGGTCCTTCTGGCCTCTGGCTATCTTTCCCATCCCTCCGCCGAAACGGACTGCGTCTGCAGTGATGACCGCATTCCTCGGGACCTCCTGCCCCTCAGGTATGCCGTTGTCCAGTATCACGCAGCCCTTGGTCCCTTTATCGAACTCGAATGTGCCCAGATAGATCCAGGTGCCTCCACCCATCCTCTGGTTGACCAGGAATTCCGTGGTGCCTCCCAGATGCTTGACCGTATAGTGGGCGCAGGTGGTACTGTTCGGCAGGGATTTGTAGGAAACATAGACTGAATAGCTGCCTCTCTGCTGTATGTCGGGGGTCCAGCAAGCTTCCGAAACCTTGTCCTTCCTGTGGTCGGCGCAGTCGGCCTGCCTGGCAGTGCCGAAGGTGAATGGATTCTCGCAGTCCGTGTACACCGCCTTGGTGTCGGCGAATCCGGTTCCTGCATCAGCCCAGGTGCCAGTCTCAGTGTATCTTCCCTCGGTTCGGACGTTCTTGCCTCGTCCTGTCTCGAAACCGGGGTCGTTGTCTGCGATTATCTCCAGGGGCTGTATGTCGCGTTCGCGCGGCGTCATCACGTATGCTCCGGCATTCTCAAGCATCGGGATCAGGAAGGGCAGTACGTAGCTTTGCGTATACATATCCTCTACGGTCTGGAATATCGGCGCCCTCTGCCATTCCCATCTCTGGGTCTTCTCCTCGTAGTACATCCCGTGGCTCTGCCACAGGGCTATGTTCCTTCCTGTCATGCCTTTCTGGAAACTCTGCTCGCCGACTTTCGTCACGAATGGCTCCAGACCTTTAGAGTCGCGTGTCCTGAACCTGGCCGAAACAGGCTTCCCCGAGGCGTCTGAAAGCGGCATCACATAACTCGATATGGCTCTGCCGCCGACGTACAGGTTGCCTACTGCGAAACCCGAGAACTGTGAAGGCAAAAGCTTCTTCAAAGTGGCCCTGAACCATTTCACGTCTTCATCCCTCCACGGGTAATCCCCGAATCCGGACGTCATATAGAAATCCAGTGAAGAGCCTCTCTTGACGATCTTGTTCGCCTTCACGGTGGCGTCCACGGTAGTCCTCTCCAGCAGGAGGACCTTCATCGAATCGAGTGCAGGCTTGAAATCCTTGACCTGCTGGGCTCCCAGACCTGTGGAAACACAGCATAAGGCGAGCATTACCGTGAGTATCTTTCTTGACATCGCTTTTCTCATCTTTGGCCTCCTTTCAGGTGAGACTTGATTGCCGGAACCGCCAGTGACCCTGCCAGCAGTCCGAGGGTATCGGCGAGCAGGTCCTTCAGGTCGCCTTCGCGGTAGGTCGTGAAATACTGTCCAGCCTCCGTCAATGCGGCAAATAATAATCCAAGTATGAATATGACCGCTAAGGTTCCGGCTACGCCTTTCTTCCCCTTGCCGGGAAAGGCGAGGCAGGACAATGCCGGCCACGGCAGGAACATCAGGAAATGAGCTGCCTTGTCAGCGGGTATCCCGAGGAACGACCTGCCCACCTCCGGCAGGCTTTCGAAGTGTCCGAAGCAGCAGAACAGGACCGCAGCGACGTACAGCACGAAAAGGGTAGGGAATATGAAGCCCGCTTTATCCATAGCATCTTATCTCTCGAGTACCAGCTTGCCGAAGAATTCCGGCCTGTGGAAATCCGGGCTCGGGATGCCTATAGGGTTCCAGCTCAGGAAGTGTGGGTGTGCGGTGAGGTCGCCGCATTTGTAGAAATTCGCTCTCAGGGTTTCCGGAAGGTTTCCTTCGTCCATACCGATCAAGTCGAACGGTATGAGGAGAGCGACTGTCCAGCAGAACACTTTGTCGCTTTCGTCCCAGACTTTCCTTTCAAGGGAAGAATGGCGTATGATCCTTGCCATCTGGCTCTCCTGGAAGTCGGTCTTGTCGTTCTTGCCGGTCCTCTTCGCGGCCAGCAGGCTTCCGATGCAGGTGAGTTCGAAGTTGTAATATGTACCGTCTGCAGGATCCGAGATGAAGAACTCGCAGCAACTGTCCTCCCAGCTGTTGCCGTTGTCTTCCATCGCTGTCGCCCTGAGGTCCAGGCCGCGGACGTGGAAGGCTATCGCGAGATGGCCTTCAGTCCTCGCAACGGCTCCGTTGCAGTCCGGTACATACGGGGCGACATCAGGCCAGTTGCATTCGCACACGGCGAACTTTGCAGCCCGTTTCTCCATCTCCAGGTCCAATCCTTCCAGATCCAGCCCAGCCAGACCGCTGAGGAAAGGCACGTTTATCGTCTTCATATCCATATCCGTTTTTAAAGTGCTTGCATATCGTTGAGTTTCCTGTAATATCCGTCCAGTTCCAGAAGCTCTTCGTGGCGACCTTTCTCCACTATCCTTCCTTCGTCCATCACAATGATTTCGTCAGCATTCCGGATCGTGGACAAGCGATGGGCGATGGCTATCGTGGTCCTGGAGCTCATAAGCCTGTCCAGGGCTTCCTGTACCGTCTTCTCGGACTCGGTATCGAGAGAGGCCGTGGCTTCGTCCAGGATCAGGATCGGCGGATTCTTCAGAATAGCCCTGGCTATGCTGATACGTTGCCTCTGTCCGCCAGAAAGCTTCACTCCGCGGTCTCCTATGTTGAAACCGTATCCACCTTCCTTCTCCATTATGAAATCGTGGGCGTTCGCGATCTTGGCCGCCTCGATCACCTGGTCCATCGTGGCATCCTCGACTCCGAAGGCGATGTTGTTGAAAATGGTGTCGTTGAACAGGATCGATTCCTGGTTGACATTTCCTATGAGGTTGCGGAGGTCTTTCAGCCTGACATCCCTGAGATCTTTCCCGTCCACTTTGATGGAACCGGAAACAGGGTCGTAGAATCTCGGGATAAGGTCCACGAGTGTGGTCTTTCCGGCTCCCGAGGCACCCACGATGGCTATCATCTTGCCTTTCGGAATATCCAGGGTGACATCATCGAGAATCATCTTCTGGCCGTCAGGATAGCGGAAACCGACATTCGAGAAGGATATCCTGTC
>JAGDBQ010000021.1 GCA_017958985.1 Bacteroidales bacterium | reverse complement strand
CACATAAAGAAGGCTACGAAGCCGTAGATTCCCTGAGTGGCCGGGAGGGCGGAGAGAATCATATAGCTGCTGGACTTCTCAGGAGCGTTTTTCAGGGCTCCTTCAGCTGCGTTTCCTGCAATCGTGGTTCCGATGGCGCTTCCGACACCGGCGAGGCTGAGCATAAGCCCGAGACCCAGATATCCTAGAATTTCGTTCATAATGATTATTGATTTTGTTTGTTTGTTATTGGTCTGTACATCCTGCCTTTCCCTTCGTAGCCACTGTTCTTGAAGAATTCCAGGAAATTCAGTCGGAGAGGGTGGACGAAGGCGCCCAGGCAGCACATCGCGAGGTTGAGGGTGTGTCCGACAAGGAATATCACGGCGAAAGCGAACCAGCCAACGCCGAAACTTCCGTCTCCTACCGTCATCGCTGCGATGTCGTTGAAGGCTTTTCCGAGCATTCCGCCGGCAAGTCCCAGAGCATAGAGCCTGAGGTAGCTCAATACGTCTCCGAGGAGGCCCGTTGCGGTATTGTATGTTTCCCAGAGACCCGGGGCAATGTTCTTCAGAGGGTTCCTGTGGATGTCGCTGAGGAGGAATATCCCGATGGCGGACAAGACTCCGATCGCTATGATGATCCACTTCGTGACAGTCGAGCTGAGCACGCCGGTAAGGGATATTCCTCCGACGATCACACCTCCGACTATCAGCAAAGTCCATCCCCAGGTGCCCAGCGAGTTGAGGAAGCCATTCTTCCTGGTAGCGTAAACGGCCTTGAGGACGAACGCGAGGGAAAGGTGGAGGACACCGATGAGCACGGAAAGCACCATATTGGCGTCGAATCCGGCTATGTTTCCGGTGACCATACATTTCTTGAGCCAGCCCGGCACCCAGGCGGCCTGGGATATGTCGTAGCCGAAGAAGGTATGCATCACTATCCCGATCACGAACGTGCCCGCGCCGAGGGTCATTACAAGCGGAGCCAGGTTCTTCATACCCTCGCTGCGGCGCAGGAGCAGCCCTATCAGGATCAGGGCGAGACCGTAGCCGGCGTCTCCCATACACATCGCGAAGAAGAGAAGGAAGAATACCGAAAGGTACGGAGTCGGGTCGAACTCATCGTATTCAGGCCGCCCGTACATATCCGTAAGGACAGTGAACATACGGGTGAACCAGTTGCCCTTCAGTTTGATAGGAGGGTTGTCACCCTTAGCGGCATCCGCTTTCAGATACAGCACTCCGTCCATCGAGTCGAAGGCTTTCACCAGCCGTTCATTCTCCTGCACGGGAGCGAAGCCCTCGAATATGGTGACGTGGTCTTCGGCCGCTTTGGCGGAACCGGCATCGGCAAGGTACCTTTGCAGAGCGGAACCCGCTTCTTGCCTTTTCCTCGTGAAGAGCGGGATGAACCCCTTCATCGAATAGAGGTCTCCCTTGCAGGCAAGCAATTCATCCTCGATGGCCTTGACTGCTGCCTCGGCACGCTGGACGTCATTCTTCGGAGCAGGAAGTTCTTCGGCCGGGAATGAATAGTCAGGATCGTCGGATACGGTCACGAACCAAACGTTCTTGCCGTCATCGGCTATTTCCCCGAGGGCATATTCCTGAGTCCAGGAAGGGTCGAAGGACTTCTTCGGCAGGCGGTAGAAACGGATGCCCAGTCCTTCCTCCTCGAGTTTCTTCAATGAATCCGGATCGAAGCGTCCCCACACCCTGCAGTCCTCCAGGTCTTTCCTGGCTGACTCGAGTTTCGCCTTGAGCTGCTTTTCCTTTGCAGAGGCCTCCTGGAAGGAAGTCAGGGGATCTATGATTATCTCGTCCGGGACGAATACCTTGCCCTTGTCGGGATCGTTGTCCAGGTCGAGACCTTCGAGATAGCTGATGGCCTTGCCATATGCATCCGCATCAGCGTAAAGTGCCGAGGACTTGTCGTCGACCGGCTTCTCGGAGCGCGTGATGTCCACCACTCCGAGCTCCTCCAGCTCTTTCAGGAAACCCTCCGCCTCACCGCTGAGAAGGACGAAGGAATATTTCGTCATCTTGTCAATCACGGCTTTCTTCCTCCATTTCTTCTTCTGCGGCGTGGCGCTCCTTCACTATCTTGGAGGATGCCTTGCTGAGGTTCTCTTCGTCTTCCATATAGCGCTTGATCTTGCGGATAGCCTCCCGGTAACCCGGAATCTGGACCTTTTCGTAGAGATTCACTTTCTGGGTGGTCTTCTTGCGCTGATAATCCAGGATCTTCCTTTTTTCAAGATAGACCTGAGACTCTATCCCGAGTCTGGAAAGCTCCTTGAGGATCCTGACTCCGTCTATGTACCAGGCCGGCTTGACGAAGGTGTTGAAAGGCTTGATCTCATAATGGATCTCTCCCAGTTCCGGACATTTTACACCGGCGACCTTGACGGTCTTCAAGTCGATGTCCGTGATGGATACAAGTCCGGGCTCGAATTCGTTCCACAGCGGAGCGAGATAATCGTATCTCTTCTCCGCTTCGTCGAGCTCCCTGATCAGCCTCTCGCTCGTGTCCTTGGCCTTGCGTACCTCCAGCCTCAGGGCGCTCTCCTTGTTCTGCAAGGTAGGGAGGGCACCCAGACGCATCTTCAGCTGCTTCTGCAGGTTGTTGAGCGCGGTCTTGTTATATTGAAACTTAATAGCCATCAGGATTGTCAGCTACCTTTCCAGTATTTGTCGATAAGCGATTGCTTGATTCCGGTCTCCGCCTTGGAGAAGTACTTGCCGAACAATTCCCAGGCAGTGTCAAGCATTTCAGTGATGGTGATGTTCACGTCTATCGAAAGGAGCCTTGTGGCATATTCCTTTGCGTAGTAGAGGCATCTGTGGTCGTAGTCGGACAGGTCGAAGCCGTTCTCCAGCTTGGTCTTCGCGTTCTGGGCGTCTGCATACAGGCGGACGCCGGCGTTCATCACCTGGCTGTGGTCCTCCCTGGTTTTCTTGTTCTGGACCCTCTGCTTGAGTCGGGACAGGGAACGGAAAGGATCGATGATGACCTTGCCGGAGTCAGAGTCGGCCCTCAGGAACAACTGTCCTTCGGTGATATATCCGGTATTGTCGGGGATAGCGTGGGTGATGTCACCGTCGTTGAGCGTGGTCACGGCGATGATGGTGATCGAACCGTCCGTTGGCAGCTGCACGGCCTTCTCGTAGATCTTCGCGAGATCGGAATACAGAGAGCCCGGCATGGAGTCCTTAGACGGGATCTGGTCCATTCGGTTCGACACTATGGAGAGAGCATCCGCGTACAGGGTCATATCCGTAAGCAGGACAAGCACTTTCTCGTTCTTGTCCACTGCGAAATACTCGGCAGCTGTAAGCGCCATATCAGGGATGAGGAGTCTCTCCACAGGAGGATCCTCGGTCGTATTGACGAAGCATATGATCCTGTCGAGAGCTCCTGCGCTCTCGAAGGCGTGGCGGAAGAAAAGATAGTCGTCGTTTGACAGACCCATTCCGCCCAGAATGATCTTGTCCACGTCTGCCCTGAGGGCTACGTCCGCCATCACCTGGTTGTAAGGCTGGTCCGGATCGGCGAAGAAAGGAATCTTCTGCCCGGAGACTATCGTGTTGTTGAGGTCGATGCCGGCGATTCCGGTAGGAATCAGTTCCGACGGCTGGCGCCTCTTGTATGGATTGACCGACGGGCCGCCGATCTCCCTGACTTCTCCTTCGACTTCCGGGCCGCCGTCTATCGGATCCCCGTATGCGTTGAAGAACCTTCCTGAAAGCTGTTCAGACACTTTCAGGGTCGGAGGCTCGCCGAGGAAGGTGACCTCGGCGTTGGTAGGGATACCTTCCGTTCCGGAGAATACCTGGAGGGTAACCAGGTCGCCCCTGGTCTTTACGACCTGCGCGAGTTTCCCGCCCACGACGGCGAGTTCATCGTTCGAAACGCCCTTGGCCTTGAGGGACACCGTCGCCTTGGTGATCGACTCAAGCCTGGTGTAAATTCTTTGATATGCCTTATTTGCCATAGCCGTTGGTCTTGTTTTCAATGGTCTGTACGTATCCGTTGAACGCGTCGCTCTGGAATTCAGTGTAGTTCATCTGCCGCAGGTCGTTGATCAGTTCCTTGAAGAACTCGCGGCATTTCTCGAAGTCGTCGAAATCGTATTCACGGTGGCAGATGTCCAGGATGAGGTCCAGCATATACTTCTGCCTGGCCATCGGGGTAAGGGCATCGATCGCGTCGAACGCATCCTGCTGGAGGAAAGCGAAGTCGATGAGTTCCGACTTCCAGAAACTGACGTGGTAGCTTACAGGAACTCCGTCGTCTCCGAGGATGTTGATCTGCTCGTTCGCCTCACGGCCCCTGCGGAGTATGTTCTTGGCGTCAAGTACCTTCCTGACCCATCCTTTCTCGACGTTCTCGTCCAGGTAGGATATTATTTCAGGATACTCGAGGTACTTAGAGTATGACTCGATAGGGTTTACGGCAGGATACCTCTTCTGGTCCGCGCGGTTCTGCTCGAGACCGTAGAAGCACCTGGCGGCTTTCTTGGTCGATTCGGTGACCGGTTCCTTCAGGTTTCCGCCGGCAGGGGATACGGTCCCGATGAAAGTGACGGCACCGGTCTTGCCGTTGTTCAGGATAACCATCCCGGCCCTGGAATAGAAATTCGATATGATGGCTGAAAGGTCCACAGGGAAGGCGTCCGCTCCCGGCAGCTCTTCCATACGGTTGGACATCTCCCTCAGCGCCTGTGCCCATCTGGAGGTGGAGTCCGCCAGCAGGAGGCATTTCAGACCCATTGCGCGGTAATACTCGCAGATAGTCATCGCGGTATATACTGAAGCCTCACGGGCTGCGACCGGCATATTCGAAGTGTTGCAGATGATGGTGGTACGCTCCATAAGGTGGCGTCCGGTATGGGGATCGATGAGTTCGGGGAACTCCGTGAATATCTCCACCACCTCGTTGGCACGTTCCCCGCAGGCGGCCATCACGATGACATCGGCCTCACCCTGCTTTGCGATAGCGTGCTGGAGCACGGTCTTTCCGCAGCCGAAAGGTCCCGGGATGAAACCGGTACCTCCTTCCGCGATAGGGTTGAAGGTGTCGATGCAGCGTACTCCGGTCTCCATTATCCTCTGCGGCCTCGGTTTTTCCTTGTATGCCTTGACGGCGACCTTTACCGGCCACTTCTGCGTCATGGTTACCTCGTGCTCGCTGCCGTTCTCTCCGGTGAGGACGGCCACGACCTTGTCGACGTTGTACCGGCCTTCCGGGATTATGCTCTTGACGGTATATTTCCCCTTGAAGGAGAAAGGCACCATGATCTTGTGGGGCAACCATCCTTCCTTGACTTCCCCGAGCCATCCGGCGGCTTCCACCACGTCGCCTTCCTTGGCGAGAGGGGTGAAGTCCCAGAGTTTCTCGTGGTCGATCGGGTCGGTATATTCCCCTCTCTTGAGGAATACCGTCTCCATCGTTGTCAGATTGTTCTGGAGGCCGTCATATACGCTGGACAGCAGGCCAGGCCCCAGGGTGACCTCGAGCATCTTGCCCAGGAATTCCACCTGGTCTCCGTTCTTCAACCCTCGGGTGCTCTCGAAGACCTGGACTGAAGCCTTGTCTCCGTTCACCTTGATGACTTCTGCGAGCAGGGGAGTCCCGTCAAGGGTGATATAGCAGAGTTCGTTCTCCGCGACCGGGCCGTCGACGAGGACCGTCACAAGGTTCGAGACAATTCCGGTAACTGTACCTTTGGTTTTCATATCTTGTTTGTTGTTAATCTTTTGGAGCTATATAATTGACGCCTTTGAACGTCCCTCTGACCTCATCGACCAATGACTTGAACATATCGCGTCCGGTTTCTTCGTCGAGTGAGAACCAGCGGTCGATTATGTGAAGCTTGGCAATGAAAGCCAGGATGGCGTCCAGGTCGAAGTAATTGAACAGGCTCAGGTCTGTGATCTTCTCCCACATCAGGCCGTCCAGGGCCCTCTCGCGTCCGATCAGGTCGTCAGTCGCGAGGATGCCTTCAAGCCTGGCTCCTTCCGGGAACTCACCTGCAGGGAGGTCTATCGTATCCTCTCCGGCCTTCCTTCCGAAGGCCTTGTTCAGGAAGCGCGCCTTCGTATTGCGCACATTCAGGTCGAAAGTGAAATAGTTGCGGATGAAACCGTTGCCGTGGCTCAGGGCGGACTTGTAGAATTCCAGGTTCAGGTTCTCGTCCCGGAAACCGTCCAGAAGCAGGTCCACGATGTGGATATCGGCGTCGTCCAGCTGGGACTTGATCCAGCCGGTCCAAGTGTCGAAAGAGGCGTTGTCCTTATACTTCCAGTCTTGGGAAATGGCTGGAAGCGAGGAAATTATATATTCGTAGTTGCGACTCATCACTCTCCGAAGAGGATCTTGCGGGTTGCTGGCCTGAGGTACTCCCCGATGAGTTCCTTGAAGGTCTCATCGGTAAGGCTTATGAAATACGAACCGTCCTTGGGACCGATCCTGAAGCCTCCGCTGATATTCTTGGAGAATGAAGCGTCGATACCGTTCCCCAGTATTCCGGAAAGCTCTCCGGTGACGAATGGCTCGAGCTCCTTGCGCAGGTTCTCAGGCAGGATCAGGCTGAGGTCGGCAGACTCCTGGGTGCTGAACTTCTGGGCTACGCTGCGGATGATTTCCTTGATGAAATCAGTGGAAGCCAGGGCAGAGGAGACCTGTTTCCCTGTCATTCCCTTGACCATAAGGTTCTCGATGTCCTTCCTCGTAGCCTGGATGCTCTGGGCCGCAGCCATCTTGACATCGCCTTCGACCTTGGCCTTCAAGTCTTCAGCCTCATCGTTCGCGGTCTTTAGGATGGCTTCTGCCTGCCTGCGGGCATCCTCGATGATCTGGGAGGCTTTTTCGTTAGCCTTTGCGAGTATGGCTTCTCCTTCTTCCTTTCCCTTCGACAGACCTTCCTTGTAGAGCTTGTCTGTCAGTTCCTGAAGTTTGTTTTCCATTTATGTGAATGAATATTGTTTCCTATCTTACAAATATAATCAAAACGACCCTAACGGACAATACTATCCGTCAACTCATCCCAAGAATCCCAGAAGGATACCTGCAGCTACGGCCGAACCGATCACGCCAGCCACGTTCGGACCCATCGCGTGCATCAGCAGATGGTTGTCCGGGTCCGATTCCCTTCCTACGGTTTCGGATACACGTGCGCTGTCCGGTACTGCGGAAACCCCTGCGTTGCCTATAAGTGGGTTGATCTTCCGGTCTCCCTTCAGGAACAGGTTCCAGAATTTCACGAACAGGACACCGCAGGTCGTGGCGATCACGAAAGAGAGGAGTCCGAGCAGGAAAATCTTTATGGAACTGCCTGTCAGGAATTTGTCAGCCTGGGTGGATGCACCGACCGTGAGTCCTATGAGGATGGTCACTACGTCGATGAGCGGTCCTCTTGCAGTCTCTGCCAGACGGCGGGTGACCCCACTCTCTTTCAGGAGGTTGCCGAAGAACAGCATACCGAGGAGCGGCAGGCCCGAAGGCACGATGAACGCCGTGAGGAGGAAGCCTACGATTGGGAATATGATCTTTTCCCTCTGGCTGACCTGACGCGGCTTGGGCATCCTTATCAGTCTCTCTTCCTTAGTCGTGAGAGCGAGCATTATAGGCCTCTGGATCACCGGGACGAGGGCCATATACGAATATGCACTCACGGCGATGGCTCCCATCAGGTCCGGTGCGAGTTTCGAAGACAGGAATATCGCGGTCGGTCCGTCGGCACCTCCGATGATGCCGATGGCTCCCGCCTGGTTGGGGTCGAATCCAAAGGCGAGGGCGAGGAGGTAGGCTCCGAATATTCCCATCTGGGCGGCAGCTCCGATCAGGAGCAGCCTGGGCTGGGAAATCAGGGCGGAGAAATCCGTCATCGCACCTATTCCCAGGAATATGAGCGGAGGATACCATCCCTGCTTGACTCCCTGATACAGGGTGTTGAGGACGGATCCGTCTTCATACACCCCGATGTTCAGACCCGGGAACATCGGAATGTTTCCGATGATCATTCCGAAACCGATCGGGACGAGGAGCAGCGGCTCCCAGTCTTTCTTGATGGCTATGGTTATGAAGATGATCCCGATGAGGATCATCGTGAGGTTCTGCCAGGTGCAGTTGGCGAAACCCGTGAAGAACCAGAATTGCTTGAGGCTTTCTATTACCGTATTCATCCCGTCAGGCGATCTTTACGATTTCGGCGCCCTCGAGGACGGAATCTCCCTTGTTCACGAGCACTGCGGTCACGGTTCCGTCAGATGTGGCCTGGATTTCATTCTCCATCTTCATGGCTTCGATGACGGCGACCTTCTGCCCGGCCTTGATGGCCTGGCCTTCCTTGACGGATACCTCGATGATCACTCCGGGAAGAGGGGAGGTTATGGCTTTACCCGCACCTGAAGGCGCCGGTGCCGGCTTGGCTGCCGCTGCGGCCGGAACTTCCTGGCTTGCCTGTACCGGAGCAGCCTCTTTATGTACAGGGGCGGAAGGAGCGTTTTCCATCTCCACCTTGTATCCGGTTCCGTTCACGGTGACATCGGCAAGGTTGCCATCCACTGAATTGATTTCGACTTCGTACTCGTTGCCGTTGATCCTGAATTTGTAGGTCTTCATATGCTTTGTTCTGTTATTATCTTGGTAATTGTCTGAAAGTCTGGGTTTTGTCGTTCCAGTTCCCGTTTTGTGAAGGAACGATGGTGATAAAGAAGCTCTCGGCGTCGTGGACTCCCGTCCCCAGGTAGTCGTCGAGTGCCAGGGCGATGGCCGCATATACTTCGCCACCGAGCTCTTGCCGGAGGGCGAGGGATATTGCGGCTGCTATCTCATCCGGTACCTTGCCTTTCGCCTTGGGTGCAGGTTTTACCTTGCCTTTGCCGTTCCACCTGCCGATCCATCCGAATATGAACGCCAGGATAAGCAGGGCGGAGAAAACCACCATCACGGAAATGAGTGTCAGCACCCATCCGTGCGGGTCTTTCTCCTTGATGATCTCGCTCTTGGTCTTGGCATCGACATCTCCGTTGTAGGATCCCGGACTCGGTTTGTCGTTGACGCGTACTTCGAAATCCATTTCCTTGATCCCGACCGGGATTTTGGCTATGGACTTGTCGGCAGGAAGGTCCGTGGGGATATCCATCCGGTCTATTATGGTCCTTCCGTCGTTGCTGACCAGGTATACGGATTCTCCTTTCTCGACTGTGAAGTTTGTGTAATACGTTCCAAGTGAGGCGTTTCCGCCAGCATAGAATACGATGCTCTGCCGCGGACCGACCTGGGTGCTGCGGTCAGAGGACGGAATATGGTATTTCTTGAGGTTGGAAGCGTCGTCGGTCAGATAGCAGCCGCCGAACTTCACCGTCCCGTTGGAATTGTTGAATATCTCGATCCAACCGTTGCGGTTGCCGAATCCGTCGACCAGTCCGGAGGTGTTCTCGCACAGGACTTCCCCTATCCGCAGGTCCGATGGATTCTGGGCGCCGGCAGCCAATGCTGCGAAGCCTGCCAGCAGGGAGATTATGATATGTCTTGGATGCTTCATCGTATTACAGAGGAAGGTTGTCGTGTTTCTTGGCAGGCATCTGCTGCTTCTTCCCGGCGAGTTGCTCGAGAGCCCGTATGACCCTGAATCGGGTGTTCCTGGGTTCGATGACGTCGTCGATATAACCTTTCTGGGCAGCCTGGTAAGGGTTGTTGAAGAGTTCTTCGTACTCCTCTTTCTTGCTAGCCCTGATACTTTCCTTTTCCGCAGGATCTTCAGCTGCCTTTATATCCTTGGCATAGAGCACGTTGACGGCGCCGTCAGCTCCCATCACGGCTATCTGGGCGGATGGCCAGGCGTACACGATGTCGGCGCGGAGGTGCTTGCTGCTCATCACGATGTAAGAACCGCCGTAGCTCTTCCTGAGTTCCACCGTCACCTTCGGGACGGTAGCCTCTCCGTAAGCGTACAGCAGCTTCGCTCCGTTGGTGATCACTGCTCCGTATTCCTGCTGGGTACCCGGCAGGAAGCCCGGCACGTCGACGAGGGAGACGATCGGGATGTTGAACGCGTCGCAGAAGCGCACGAAACGGGCTCCCTTCCTGGAAGCGTTGATATCGAGCACTCCGGCCAGCATCTTCGGCTGGTTCGCTACGATTCCGACGCTGCGTCCGTTCATATGGGCGAATCCGACGATTATGTTCTTGGCGAAATCCTTGTGGATCTCGAAGAACTTCCCGTCATCGACAATACTGCCGATCACCTTGTACATATCGTACGGAGTGTTGGGATTGTCCGGAATGATTTCGTTGAGGCTGTCGTCGACCCTGCTCACGGGATCGTCCGTGGCGACTCTCGGAGCCTCTTCCATATTGTTCTGTGGAATGTATCCGAGCAGTTCCTTGATGGTTTCGATACCTTGGCGTTCGTCATCCGCCGCGAAGTGGGCGACACCGCTCTTGCTGGCGTGGACACTCGCGCCTCCGAGCTCCTCCTGGCTCACTTCTTCTCCGAGTACGCTCTTGACGACTGCCGGACCTGTACGGAACATATAGGAAGTGTTCTTGACCATCACGGTGAAATCAGTCAGGGCGGGGGAGTACACAGCTCCACCGGCGCAAGGACCGAATATGCCGGAAATCTGGGGGATCACTCCCGAGGCGAGGATGTTCCTTTCGAATATCTCTCCGTAGCCTGCGAGGGCATCGACTCCTTCCTGGATCCTGGCTCCGCCGGAATCGTTCAGGCAGATGAACGGTGCTCCGTTCCTGGTGGCAAGGTCCTGGACCTTGCAGATCTTTTCCGACATTGTCTTTGACAGGGATCCTCCGGATACCGTGAAGTCCTGTGCCGCCACATATACCAGACGGCCTCCGATCGTACCCATTCCGGTCACGACTCCGTCGCCGTCGATGTGCTGCTTGTCCATTCCGAAGTTGGTGCAGCGATGCTGGACGAACATATCGAATTCCTCGAAGCTTCCTTCGTCCAGCAGCAGGTCCAGACGCTCCCTTGCTGTCAGCTTGCCTTTCTCGTGCTGGGCGTCTATCCTCTTCTGGCCGCCACCCATCCGGGCGGCTGCCCTGCGCTCAACCAGTCTCTCGATGTTTTTTTGCTGAATGCTCATATTGCAGTGTTTCTGTTATCAGTTTTATCTTACAAATTTACCATTCTTTCCGTTTCCGTCAAAATCCATACGGGCAAAGACGCGAAATATTCCGGTATGTGGCGAAATATCCCTCCCGGCATCACATAAGAAAAAAGGAGCCAACTCGCTATGAGTCGGCTCCACTTTGTTTCTGTAATCCGATCCGGAATCAGTCCTCGGAAGGCTTCATTGTGCTGTAGACCGCGGTTACGTCGTCATCGTCCTCAAGAAGGCCGGTGAGCTTGTTCAGAGTCTCACGCTGTTCTGGAGTAACGTCCTTCAGGTCCACGTTAGGAATCCTCTCGAAACCTCCGGATACGAGTTCGTAGCCGTTGTCCTCGATGAACTTCTGGATGGCTCCATAGGAACTGTATGCACCGTAGATCACGATGTTCCTGGTTACGTTGTCATCCTCGTCGACCTGCTCCTCGATGAACACTTCAGGATCGTCGTCGCAGTCGCAGAGTTCGAGCTGGAGTTCGTCCGTGTCGAGACCTTCCTGGTCCTTGATGCGGAAAACGCATTTGTGGTCGAACATGAAGGAAACGCTTCCGCTGGTTCCCAGGGCTCCTCCGCACTTGGTGAAGTAGCTTCTGACATTCGCAACCGTACGGGTGTTGTTGTCAGTGGCCGCTTCCACCAGGTATGCGATACCGTGAGGACCGTAGCCTTCGTAAACGAGTTCCTTGAAATCACCCTGGTCTTTCTCGAGTGCCTTCTTGATAGCCCTTTCGACGTTATCCTTAGGCATATTCTCGCTCCTGGCCTCCGCCATAAGGGCGCGAAGCCTCGGGTTGCCGGTTACGTCGGCACCACCCTGCTTGACGGCGATGGTGATTTCCTTGCCGATCTTGGTGAAGGTCTTGGCCATATGACCCCACCTCTTGAACTTTCTCTCCTTACGGAATTCGAATGCCCTTCCCATACTACTTGGCCTCCTGGCTTTCGATGCGGGTGATGTACTTGTCGATATCGTAGCCTTCCATCGACTGAGGATACTTGTCCTTGATCTGCTTGTAGAATGACAGGGCCTTTGCATTGTCCCCGGTCTCCTCGCAGACTACACCTGCCTTCAGGAGGTAGCTTGCTGCGAACATATTGTCAGCCAGCCCTGCAGCCTTCTCGAAGTAGTTGAGAGCGTCTCCATATTTCTCGAGGCCTACGTATGCGTCGCCGATGCAGGCGAGTGCGCGGGCAGCAAGGATATTGTCCTTGCCCTTGTACTTCTTGAGATAATCGATGGCTTCCTGGTAGTTGCCGAGCTGAAGCTCGCAGAGTCCGGCATAGAGGAATACGTCCTTGCCTCCCTTGGCACCGTACTCGTCGATGACCTGCGCGAATCCCAGGACGTTGCCGTCGCCGTTGAGGGCGAGGTCGTATTCACCGTTGCGGAAATTGGCTTCCGCAGGGAACATCTGGGCCGTGGCTTCGGCGCACTTCGGCTGGTAGATGAACTTGTACCAAGCAATGAATGCGAGACCCAGCACGAGGAGGGTCAGAAGGATGGTATAGATCGTCTTCTTGTTCTCACGGAAGAACTGGTCGGTCTTGGAAACGGTCTCGTTCACCCTTTCCTGACGTTCCTGATCATTTAAAATTTCTTTTTCCTTTGCCATTTTATCGTTGTTTTTGTTATTACCGATCGTTAACAGACCGCAAAATTATAAAAAATTGTTGAATCCTCCAATTATTGGGACCGCTATGTCAATTAGGTCGAAAATGGTTATATTTGTACGATCAGCCAGTCATACGATGCCGACTCTCAAGAAGATAGTCATACAGGATTTCAGGAATATCGCCTTCCAGGAACTTGCCTTCTCCCCGAATGTCAATTGCATTTCCGGGGGGAACGGAGAAGGCAAGACTAACCTGCTGGATGCCATATGGTACCTGTCGATGACCAAGAGCGCATTCGCTGCCTCGGACAGGTTCAGCGTCCGTCACGGAGCCTCTTCGTTCGCCGTCGCCGGCACATATTCCTTCCCTTCGGGACCTGACGTCAGGTTCTCGGTGCAGGCTGACGGCAATGGTGACAAGAAGGTCCGGAGGGACGACAAAGTGTACCAGAGGATATCCTCCCACATCGGAGTGCTTCCTATCGTAATAGTTTCTCCTTCAGATATTTCCCTCGTCAGCGAAAGTGGAGATGACAGGCGCCGCTTCGTCAACTCCGTGCTTTCCCAGATGGATGGGGAATACCTTTCTTCGGTGCAGACTTACAACCGCCTCCTATTCCAGCGCAACAAGCTTCTCAAGGATGGGAATGCCGACGAAGGGCTGCTCTCGGTCTTCGACGAGCGGATGGAGGAATCGGCTGCGAAGATCTTCGCGGCCAGGGAGAAGTTCGTGGAAGACCTTGCTCCGGTCATCTCAGGCTACTACGGTACCCTTTCGGGCGGGAAGGAAACCGTGTCTGTTTCCTACAAGTCGGATGTCAGGGACGCTTCCCTGAAGGACATCCTCAAGGCCTCCAGGGAGAAGGACCGGATGTTCAAATATACTACTGCAGGGGTCCAGAGGGACGATTTCATATTCAAGATGGACGGATATCCCATCCGCCGCTGCGGCTCCCAGGGCCAGCAGAAATCGTTCCTGGTGTCGCTTAAGTTCTCCCAGTATGAGCTGATGAAGCGCCGCTACGGATTCCCTCCGATCCTCCTGCTGGACGATGTGTTCGACAAACTGGATATGACCAGGATTTCCAATCTCCTGGGAATGGTCGCCGGGAACGATTTCGGGCAGATATTCATAACTGACAGCAACAAGGTGCGTATGTCGGGCATAGTGGACGGGTTCACCGCCGACAGGGCTTATTTCGAAGCCGAGGGAGGGACTTTCAGGCAGATCTGATATGGCTGGATACAGGAAGATAAAGGGTGTTCCGAGGAAGGAAGCCTTGGGTATGGACCAGATAATCCCGATGTTCATCCGCTCGATGAAACTCTCGGCCGGGCATAATACGCAGAGGATCTTCGCTGCCTGGGATGCCGTATCCGGCGTACCCGGTTATTCGCTCCGGAAGTTTTTCAGGGACGGGAAGCTGTATGTCACGCTTTCCTCGTCGATGGTGCGGAGCCATCTGGAATTCCAGAAACCGGCCCTGATCCAGGCGATCAATTCCCGTCTCGAGAATGATGAGCTTTTCATCAAGGAGGGTGAGGGGAAGGAATATGTCAAGGAGATAATACTGAAATGAATATGGACAGAAGAGTCAAGATCGTGGTAGATGATGCCATCCCTTTCATCCAGGGAGTGCTGGAGCCGTACGCCGATGTGCTGTACAGGCCGGGGAAGGAAATCTGCCGTGACGATGTCATTGACGCGGATGCGATGGTGATCAGGACCAGGACGAAGTGCAATGCCGAATTGCTCGAGGGAAGTCAGGTTAAATTCATCGCAACCGCCACGATTGGCACCGACCATATAGATTTCCCTTACTGCAACAGCAAGGGGATAAGTGTCAGGAGCGCGGCCGGCTGCAATGCAGGGGGAGTGATGAACTATGTGTTCTCCGCATTGTACGGAGTGGCTTCCCGCAAGTCCATCCGTCTCGACGGAGAGAAGATAGGGATAATAGGAGTCGGGAATGTCGGCAGGAGAGTCGACAGGATGGCCGGATCCCTTGGATTCAAGGTACTGAAGAACGACCCTCCGAGGATGGCGGTGGAAGGACCGGACGGATTCTGCCCGCTTGATTATCTCCTCGAGAATTCCAATGTCGTCACGATGCACGTTCCTCTGGATGATACTACCAGGGGTATGGCCGATGATGCGTTCTTTGCCAAAATGCATCCCGGGACGATCTTTATAAATGCGTCCCGGGGTGAAGTGGTTGACGAGGCTGCCCTGAAGCGGGCTATCCCCAAGCTTGGTTCAGTGATAATAGACACCTGGAACAACGAGCCTGACATTGACCGGGAACTGATGGCTATGGTGGACATAGCTACTCCCCATATCGCAGGGTATTCCTATCAGGGGAAGCAGAACGGTACCGCTCAGTCCGTAAGGTCCCTGGCCAGGTTCTTCGGCTTCGAGCCGCTCTACGAGTTCTTCCCGAAGACTGAGATCATCGATCTGGAATCGATTAAACTGGACCTCAAGGGTAAGAGCCAGGGAGAGATAGCGTCCACCCTGCAGTACAACTACCCGATCTTTACGGATGACTTCATGTTCCGGATGCATCCGGAAGACTTCGAGAAACTCCGTTCCAACTATCAGTACCGCAGGGAGTTCTACGTCGGCTAGAGGATTACTTCGAGCAGGCTGTCGATGGATTCCAGAGTATCCAGGACCTCGAGGCTGTCCGGCAGCTCGAAGGGTTCTTCTCCCTCGAGTGCTTCTTCCCGTCCTATATTCAGGGTACCGTCATTCAGTTCCTGGATCAGTTCTTCCTTTGCCTTGTCACTTATCTTGAAGTAGCAGGATGGCAGGATGCACGCCGCGAGGCACAGTGCCGCGACCGCGGATATCGTTTTCTTTGCTTTTTTCATCTTTCTGGCTTATATAATCAAATCACTTTTGGAGAGAAGCACGTCCGGATCCAGTCCGAGCAGCTCCATTTTCCTCAGGACCGCAGGGAGTTCCACCTCCAGGAATTCCTTCCTGTCGTTCTCGAGGACTATGTCCCTGGCTTCCGGGGAAATGAAATATCCTATTCCCCGCTTGTTGAATATGACTCCTTCCGAGGTCAGTTTTTCGTATGTACGCATCACTGTGTTCGGGTTTACCCCGATCGTGGCGCCATATTCCCTAACGGAGGGGATCCTGTCTTCAGGCTTGAGCTCGCCTGAGAGTATCTTGTCGCAGATGGTGTCTGCGATCTGCAGGTATATGGCTTTGTTAGAATTGAATTCCATAGCGAAAAAGATTTAGTGTTGTTGGTTCTTGAGGCGGAACCAGGACCATATCCCGCATCCGACTACGAACAGTAACAGTCCGGCATCGACCCACAGGTTGGCGTACAGGTCCAGTTTCATCGCATGGTCCTTGATCCAGTTCATTACGTATTCTCCGACTGAGCTGAAGTCCAACTTGCTCATCGCGAAGGCGAAGAAGGTGGTCAGGGCGGCATTGATGGCGAAGAGGGCGAGGATTGTATAGCCGGTCTTCCACTTCTTGAATATCAGGCTTCCGAGGAGGAATACCGAGACGTATTCCACCATCCAGGCGAGAAGGAGAGGAATACCGTTCCCTATGAGCTGGAAGGAATCGTCGGTGAGCTTGTTGACATTCGTCAAGGCGATGGAATCACCGCAGCTCTTGTCCATTAGGCACAGGAGCCAGTCGCTGAGTCCGTACCCGAGGAGATATACCACGGGGATGACGACCAGGCAGATCAACATCATCGAAAAGAATTTCTCTCCCCTCGAAGCGGGGAGCATCAGCCAGTCAGAACCGGCTTTCTTGTCGGTGATGAAACCATATGCCCTTGCCGGGAACACTATCACGAATACTGCGGTCAAGACCGCGAATACGGCGAACCTCACGGCCAGGGACGGACCGTTGACGCTTCCTCCATAGAGCAACTCAAGCAATCCGCCGCCTCCGAGGGTCGCGAAGATCATATATATCAGGTAGAATATGAACGGGAAGAGGGCGAAAACCAGGAAGAATATCCCGAGTTCGCTCCAACGGGATTTGAGGTCGTACAGGAAGTACTTTCCGAAACGATTGATGTTGAATGTCTTTTCCATTGTGGTTTCCTCCTGTTATTTCTTGAATAAACCTTTGATGATGTCCTTGTGCGCGTGCGTGGCATTGAAGAGGGCCTCGATGTCGGTCTTGCTCTCCTTGCCTTCCTTGTTCGGGTAAACCTGGATGAATCCGCCAGGCAGCTGCTCGCTGTACAATGACTCCGGATGGAGTACGTTGCCGTAGTCGAAGAACAGTTTTTCCTCGATTTCCTGGAGTGAAGCGTTCAGGAGTACATCCCTGCGGTCCAGGATTATCACCGGATCGATTATGTTCTCCAGGTCCTTCACCTGGTGGGTCGAGATCACGATGGTGGAGTCGTCGGACGTGTATTTCAGGATGGCGTTCCTGAATTGGGACTTCGAAGGAATGTCCAGGCCGTTGGTCGGTTCGTCCAGGAATAGATACTTGCAGTTGCAGGCAATCGCGAATGAGAGATAGGTTTTCTTAAGCTGCCCGGCGGACATCTGAGACATCTTCCGGGAGGGATCGTTCTCGAATTCCTCCATCAGGCTGAGGAACTTGTCGTGGTCGTAATCCTTGCGGAAAGCTCCTTGCTCCCGTGCGAACTTTCCGGCTCTCATATTAACCGGTGCTACTTCGTCCGGGAGGTAGTACTGCTTCTCGAGCAGGGAAGCGCTTCTGTCGAAAGGATTCTCTCCGTCTGTGAGTATCCTGCCAGACTGGACTTTCTTCAGTCCGCACAGCAAGGTCAGAAGGGTGGTCTTTCCGACACCGTTTTCTCCCAGCAGGCCGTAGATCTTCCCTTCTTCGAGGGTCGTGCTGATGCCTTTGAGTACGAGATTGTTCCCGTAGCTGAAGGCGAGGTCGCTGATTTCGATCATATCTTTGAGTGTTTAGTGTGTTAGTTTATTAGTACACTGCAAAGATAAGAATGATTATTTTATTTCCAAACTTTTTCTGATTTTTTTTGATTTTCTTTCCACTCGCTCGGTGTAACGCCTTCGACACTCTTGAACTGGTGCCTGAAATTGGACGGGTCGTCTATTCCGACCATAGAGCCGATTTCACCGATCTTGGATTCCGGATGTTCCAGCATCAGCCTGCAGGCTTCCTTTATCCTGAGCTCTTTCCTGACGGTCAGGAAAGTCTTGCCGTACTTCCACTTGCAGAAGGAAGCGAGTTCGTTGCTGGTAAGCCCCATTTCCTTCAGTGGAGTTTCGGTGGATTCGGTCGGCTCCGTGAACCTGCGTTCGCTGACCCATTTTTCGAATACGGTTTCCGCCCTGGCGACGGCTGAGCGGTTGCGGGATTTTTCCTCCAGGATCCGGACTGCTTTCCTCAGCGGTCTCCTGAATATGCTCTGTAAGATTCTTTTCATAGTCGGGCTATCAAGGTTGTCGTTTTACCCTATGCTAAATTAATAAAAATAGATTACATTTGCAATGTTGTATATATGATGGGCTATGTTGAAGATCGATGATTACGCCGCATTCTGCAGAGTGGCGACTCCTTTCTATTATTATGATATAGACTTGTTCACCAGGACGGCCGACCTGGTCGCCGGTCTTTCGGAACGGACCGGGATCCAGGTGCACTATTCGTTGAAGGCCAATTCCGACCATCGGCTGAATGACATTCTCAGCGCGAGGGGGATAGGTGCTGACTGCGTGAGCGGGGACGAGATAGAATTCGCGGTAGGCTGCGGATATGACCCGAAGAAGATATTCTTTGCGGGGGTCGGGAAGACAGACAAGGAAATATGCCAGGCCTTCCAGGTCGGGATCGGTGCTTTCGTGGTCGAGTCCCTGGAGGAGATAGAAATAGTCGGGGACATAGCCAGAAGGCTCGGCCGCAAGGCTCCCGTGAGCCTCAGGATCAATCCCAACATCGATCCTCATACTCATCACTACATCACCACCGGACTGTACGAAGACAAGTTCGGAATATCGGACAGGAGTTTCGACGAGGCCGTGGCGATGGTCCTGGGCAATCCCTACATAGATGTGTTCGGGCTCCAGTTCCATATCGGATCGCAGATCATGGAAGTGGCTGACGTGGTCAAGCTCGAGTGCGAGAAGGTCAACGACATAGTGGCCCGCTTCGAAGCTGCCGGTATGGAAGTCAAGAACATAGACCTTGGAGGCGGACTGGGTGTAGACTACGATGAGCCTGACGATAATCCGTTACCTGATTTCGAGGTCTGGTTCAAGACAATCGCCGACAACCTCAAGCGCCGTCCCGACCAGACCGTCCACGTCGAACCCGGGCGTTCCCTGGTGGCGCAGTCAGGTTCCCTCATCACCGAGGTGCTGTATGTGAAGAAGGGAGAGAACCGCAGGTTCCTGATGGTGGATGCGGGGATGAACGACCTGATCCGCCCGGCCCTTTACGGAGCTTATCACAAGATCGAGAACGTGACTGCATTCTATGAGGATGGCCCCAAGAGGGAGAACAGGGTATATGATGTCGTGGGCCCGGTCTGCGAATCCGCGGACTGCTTCGGAAAGGAAAGGGTGCTTGCCAAGAGCCGCAGGGGAGACAGGATAGCCATCCGCAGTGCCGGTGCTTACGGCCAGGTGATGGCATCCCACTACAATATGCGTCCTCTGGCGCCGTCGGTCTATTCCGACCGTCTCGCCGAGGCTCCCAGAAAGAAGGATTATTTCATCGGGGAATAGATTATCTCCTGAACGAGCGCATCCTCTGCGCCAGGTTGCCTGTCAGGGCATTCTTCATCAGCTTGCGGGTTGACTCGAACTGCTTCAGCAGTTTGTTCACTTCGGCGACATTCGTGCCGCTTCCGTCGGCTATCCTCTTGCGCCGGCTTCCGTTGATGATGTCCGGATTGTCACGCTCTTCGGGAGTCATCGACATTATGATGGCCTCTATACCCTTGAAGGCCTTTTCGTTGTCTATGTCGATGTCTTTCATAGCCTTGCCCATTCCGGGAATCATACCGGCCAGGTCCTTGATGTTTCCCATCCTCTTGACCTGCTGGATCTGGTTGTAGAAGTCCATCAGACCGAACTTGTCTTTCGCAAGCTTCTTCCTGGTCTCCCTTGCCTGTTTCTCGTCGAACTGCTCCTGGGCTTTCTCCACGAGGGATACCACGTCGCCCATTCCGAGGATCCTGTCCGCGATCCTTTCCGGATGGAACACGTCGATAGCCTCCATCTTTTCTCCCGAGGAGATGAACTTGATAGGCTTGCCCGTGACATATTTGATCGACAGGGCTGCACCGCCCCTGGTATCACCGTCCATCTTGGTCAGTACCACTCCGTCGAAGTCCAGACGTTCGTTGAACACCTTGGCGGTCTCGACTGCGTCCTGTCCCGTCATCGCATCCACGACGAACAGGGATTCCGTCGGCTTGACGGCCTTGTGGAGGGCCGAGATCTCGTCCATCAGTTCCTGATCCACGGCAAGACGTCCGGCGGTATCTATGATCACCACCGGATAACCCTCCGCCTTGGCCTTCTGGACGGCGTTCGTCGCGATGCGGATAGGATCCTTGACACCTTCTTCGGTATATACCGGCACGCCGATCTGCTCTCCGAGTACCTTCAACTGCTCGATAGCAGCAGGCCTGAAAGTGTCGCAGGCAGCCAGAAGCACCTTCGTGCCCCTCTTGCTCTTGATATTGTTCGCGAGCTTGGCGGAGAAAGTGGTCTTACCGGAGCCGTTGAGACCGGCCATCAGGACTATCCCCGGATTTCCCTTTATGTTTATGTCTGAGGACTGGCTGCCCATGAACTCCGCGAGTTCGTCGTGGACGATCTTGACCATCATCTGCTGCGGCTTCACTGCAGTCAGCACGTTCTGGCCCATAGCCTTCGTCTTCACCCGGTCACAGAATTCCTTCGCTACCTTGTAGCTGACATCGGCGTCGAGCAGGGCCCTGCGTACGTCTTTCAGGGTCTCGGCGACGTTGATCTCGGTAATCCTGCCTTCACCCTTGAGGATCTTGAAGGATTTTTCCAGTCTTTCCTGTAAGTTCTCGAACATATGGCTATCTCTAAAAAACTTGCAAATATACTAAATGTCAATGAATATTCCGGTGATGGCTGCGCCGGGACTCCTTCCACCTGGCCTCCAGGCCGGCGAGCAGTGACGGAGGGACGGCAAAATCCACGAAGCGTTTCCATATCAAGGACACCGCCTGCTGAGACGGGTGCACCAGGTCTTCCGCATAGAAACGGTAGTCTCTCAGTTCGTCCAGCAGGATCTCGTAGGCAGGGAAGTAATCGCACCTTTCCGGGAAGGTGTTGCACACTTCCTCGATGGCGAGGATCAGAATGCTCTTGCTCAGTTGGTTGCCGTGGGCTCCGTCCTTAAGGTGACGGATGGGGGAGACCGTGAATATAAACTCCTTCCCGGGATTCCTTCCCACCAGGTTCCTCAGCAGGACGGTAGTCTCCCTTACGGAAAGCCTCCTTCTGCGGAATAGCTTCTGGTCGATCTTCAGGCAGTTGGACACGATCTCACCTGTAGGGATATATTCAAAGCACCAGGCCGTTCCGAGGGTGATTATTACCTTTCCGGCCTCTTTCCAGGCTTCGGATGCTGCGGCAAGTGCGGTATTCGCATTCTCCAGAAAAGCTCCGGAAGTACTGCGGGCGAAGGACGTATGATGTGAAAAAGAGCAGACCAGGCCGGCTCCGGAGCCCATCTCTACGCATTCGTCCTCGGTGAAAGGAATCGCTGAAGAAAGCCGCGAGACCGCGTTGCATACCGACACCGGGTTGTACAGGGTGCCGAAAGGGTTGACGCAGGCTTTGAAGCCAAGGTCTGTCATTTTCTCTCCGATGTTGTCCGCAAAACAACTGCCGAGGACGAATACCTTGTCGTCCGGAGAAACTTCCACCTTGCTCCTTCCGACGGAAACCGGTGTTTGCAGCTTGAGTTCTTCCATAACGATGCGAAATTAAGAAATTAATCAGTAAATTTGCTTGTTTGGAGTTTAAAATGAAAAGGATCCTCATCCTCATAACGGCTTGTTTCCTGTCCATCTCCGCGTCCGCACAGGACAGGGGGATGAAGGATAAAGTATCTTTCGTCTACGACGCATATTTCCGGTATTGTTTCGACAACAGGGAGTTCGGGCAGAGCGGGAACCTGTTTATGAATTCCGAAACCATCCATTTCGCACGCCTTGCTCCTTCCGTGGGCTTGTCCGTGTATTCGGGCGCAGGGGTTACGCATTCATTGATGGTAGGTGCAGATATCCTCAGGGATATGGGGAAAGGCAGCGAATTCGACCACGAGTTCACCTTGTGGTACGGTCTGGGAGTGAAAGGGGATAAAGTCGGTTTTACCGGCCGTGCCGGAATGTTCCCGCGCCGCTTCTCCGTATTCGGTTCCGATCCCGTTCCCGCACGCGACAGGGTACCGTCGGTTTTCGTTTCGGACAAGATAAGAGTCTATGACAGCAATATGGAAGGAATACTCCTGACGCTGTATTCTCCTCGGGCATACGTCGAGGCGGGGCTGGACTGGATGGGGATGCTGGGCAGTATGCGCAGGGAACGCTTCCAGATATTCACCTATGGCAGGTTCCTGCTGGGAGAAGGCTTCGACCTGGGCTGGACCGCCACCTTGTACCATTATGCCAATACTTTGGAATACAGGGGAGTCGTCGATAATGTCCTGCTTTCTCCTTTCGTCTCCTGGACGTATACTTCGGGCGACCTGGGATATGATGCGAAGCTGAGCTGGATCCAAGGTTTCCATCAGGACAGGATCAAGGCTACCGGCCTTGAATCAGCTCCCGGAGTCCTGCTGTCCCAGTCCCTGGGATGGAAGAAGGTATCCTTCCTCGGGGATGTCTATTACGGTGCCGGCCAGATGCCGTATTATGACGGATATGATGCCGGGGGCAATATGTACGGCAGCGACCTGTACTTCGGATGCCCGTTCTACAAGATCGCAGGGTCTTCGGAAGACCGGGAGTCTCCGGGTTTCTACGGGAGGGCTGAGCTTTACTGGAATCCGATCGTGATGGATATCGCAGCCGTCCGTCTGGGAGCCGTGGCCCACTTCAACGGAAGTGGATTCTGCGGCTGGCAGCAGAAGCTCGGCGTTGTCTTCGACCTCGACGGCAGATGGAACAAGAAACACAGAACAATACGTAACGGACGATGAACATAAAGACTTTTGCAGCGGTATTGTCCTGCTGCCTCCTCGCCTCCTGTGCAGGCCCGAAGAATGGATCGTATTCTTTCCAGATCCTGACGACGAACGATGTGCACGGGTCCTTCTTCGATTCGACCTACGTGGGCGGAAACGTCAGGAGGTCATTGATCGCGGTCAAGCGCACGGTGGACAGCGTAAGGAATGCCGTCGGAGAGGAAAACGTAATCCTGATAGATGCGGGCGACATACTCCAGGGAGACAACGCCGCTTATTATTTCAACTATGTGGACACCGTCACGCCGCATCTGTATCCGCGGATGGCGAAATATATGGGCTATGACGCCGTGACGGTCGGCAACCACGACATAGAGGCCGGTCATCCGGTATATGACCGTGTGGCCCGCGACCTCGAAGCCTGCGGGATTCCGTTCCTGGCCGGCAACGCGATCAGGAACGACAACGGCAAGCCATATTTCAGCGTATATACCATACTGAAAAGGCAGGGATTCAGGATAGCCGTCCTGGGATACGACAATGCGAATATCAGCAACTGGCTGTCGGAAAGGCTCTGGAGCGGGATGAAGTTCGAAAACCTTATCCCACTTGTCCAGCAGGATGTGGACAAGGTCATAGCGAAGGAGAAACCAGACGTCGTGATAGTCTCCGTCCATTCGTCCACCGGATTGGGGGACGGGTCCCAGCTTGAAGGCCAGGGCCTGGACCTTATGAAGACCCTGCGCGGAGTGGACTTCCTGATATGTTCTCACGACCACAAGCCTTTGGTGATTCCGTCCGATACGCTTTGCCTCATAAATGCGGGGAGTCACTGCCGTTTCGTAGGCCACGGCGAGATCGGACTTACGGTGGAAAAACGCAAGGTCACTTCCAGGAATCTTTCCTGCGAACTGATCCCGGTGGACCGCTTGAAGACCGATCCCGAGATGGAGAAGGAGTTCCACGATGACTATCTGGCAGTCAAGGCATTCACTACCAGGGAGGTAGGCGAACTGATGGTAGACTTGAGCACGAGGGAAGCCTATATGGGGATGAGCCACTATCTCAATCTGATCCACACACTGTCGATCTCCTGCTCGCCGGCACAGATTTCCTTTGCGGCTCCTTTAACATTCAATGGTTTCGTGAAGAAGGGCAAGCTGATATACAACGACCTTTTCACCATCTATCCTTTCGAGAACCAGATCTATGTGGTGAATATGTCAGGGAAGGAGATCAAGGACTACCTCGAGGCATCCTATGACAGGTGGATCAATACCGTCACATCTCCATCGGGGCACATCCTCAAGATCGGCAACAAGGAGGACGCCAGGACCGGTCAGGAATCCTGGTCTTTCCTCGAAAGGGCATATAACTTCGATTCGGCAGGCGGGCTGGTATATACCGTGGACGTGACGAAGCCAAGAGGTTCGAGGATCGACATAAAGTCAATGGCCGGGGGCTATCCTTTCGACATCGGCAAGGACTACAAGGTCGCTATGACCTCATACCGTGCCAGCGGAGGAGGCGGACTGATGAAGGAAGCCGGGATCGATACCGGAAAGATTGAAGAGAGGATCGTGGAAACCTATCCGGAATTCCGTGACTTGCTGTATAACTATCTGAAAGACAATGTCTCCATCGATCCGGCAGTGATCGGAGACCCGGTCCGTATCGGGCATTGGGAATTCATCCCGGAAGAAATTGTAGGGCCGGCGATGGAGCGCGATATGAAACTCCTCTTCCCTAACCGGCGCTAGAGCGAGGCGCTTTGGGTCATATTGCGGTATTCGGCAGGAGTCTTTCCTGTCATATGCCTGAATGCGGTGAAGAAATAGTCGTGGTTGTTGTAGCCGACGTTGTAGGCTATTTCCTTTATGCTCATCGAGGTGTTGGTCAGCAATTCCTTGGCCTTGCTCATCCTGACTTCGTTGATGAACCGGGCGGGTGAGAAACCGGTGTATTCCTTGAATGTCTTCCTGAAGGAGGAATAGCTCAGGAACAGCCTGGAAGCGATCTCTTCCGGCGATATCGACATATATTCGTCATGGATCATCACCTTGGCCTGGCTGATCTTGTTGGCGGCGTCGGATTCGCGGAAAAGGGAATTCCTGTCGTAGTAGTATGCAAGGCTGAGGAGCCTGTCCACTATCCCTGCCAGGACTTGCTGGAAACCGGACTCCTGTGAGACGGCGATGGAAATCGCTGAAGAATACAGCTGGACGATGTCCTCGTGGATATTCACCTTGAATACCGGCTTTTCCTTGCAGAAGAATCCCTGCTTGAGCAGGTTGTCCGCAAACGCTCCGTTGAAGCCTATCCAGTATTCCTTCCATCCGGTTTGCTTGTCCGGGTGGTAGGAGTGCCATTCCCCAGGGAACAGGAGGAACATCATCCCGCTTTCGATCTGGACAGACTTGTTCCTTCCCAGGGTGCCGCAGGAGAACCTGCCTTTTCCTTCCGTTATGTATAGAAGCTGGTATTCGTTCAGGACACGGCCCCTGTCCGTGGAGAATATGTACCGCTGCGGGTGGTTCCTGGGTGGATAATCCATCCCCGGAACGATCTCCTGGAATCCTACCGAATTGACGGCGATGCCCCACTTGAGGTCGTTAGGGTTTACTGCCAAATATTTAAGATGAACTGACTCCATAGTAAATACTAGTCTCTGTCATTCGTAGTGGTACACAAAGATAGAAAATAATTTTCTAAATCAAATTTAGAAGTAGGAATGTCAGAAACTGAATATTGATTAATACAAAAAATCGAGAAATTTGTAAATACACATAACCACATAACGATGAATTTTCTTGCATTTGATTTAGGCGCTACCAGCGGAAGGGCTATAATCGGTTCCATAAATGACGGCAGACTGTCTACCGATGAGGTCTACAGGTTCCCCAACGAGATCAAGGAATCCGATGGCAAGTATTACTGGGACATCAATTCACTGTTCGTCCATTTCAAGAATGCCCTGAAGCAAGTCGCTTCTTCGGGAGTCAGGATTGAATCCATAGGAATAGACACCTGGGGAGTGGATTTCGGGTGCATCGGTCCGGACGGCAGCATCCTCGGTCTGCCGCGGGCTTACCGTGATCCGTATACGGACGGCATTCCGGAGGAAGTATTCGGGATCATTCCGAAGGAAGAGCTGTACAAGGCCACGGGCATCCAGATAATGAATTTCAATTCGATCTTCCAGATATATGCCCAGAGCAAGGAGGCAGATTCCCCGATCCACGGTGCAAAGGAAATCCTGTTCATGCCGGACCTCCTGTCATATTTCCTGACAGGATGCAAGGTTTGTGAATATACCATAGCCTCCACATCCGGCCTGATAGATCCCCGGACGCGCAATTTCGACAGGAGTCTTCTCGAAAGGCTCGGTGTCGATCCTTCCATCCTTCCTGAAATCGTACAGCCGGGTACGGTGGTCGGCCTACTGAGGCCGGAACTCTGTGAAGAGACGGGTATGGACCCTGTCCCGGTGGTGGCAGTCGCCGGCCACGACACCGCTTCTGCGATTGCGGCGGTCCCGGCTTCCGACGAGAACTTCGCTTATCTCAGCAGCGGGACGTGGAGTTTGATGGGCATCGAATCACCGGTCCCTGTGATAAACGAAGAATCTTACGCCTTCAATATCACAAACGAAGGAGGAATCGAGGGCACGACCAGGTTCCTGAAGAATATCACCGGGATGTGGCTGCTGGAGCAGAGTCGCAAGACCTGGGAGAAGGAAGGCAGGAAATACACCTATGCCCAGATAGAGCAGATGGGACGGGAAGCTATCGGATTCCCTTCCGTGATCGATCCGGATGATCCCCGTTTCGCAGCTCCGAAGGATATGGATGCCGAAATCAAGGCTGCACTCAAGGAATCCGGACAGCTTGTCCCTCGGAACGATGGCGAGATGATAAGCTGCATCTACCACAGCCTGACCGCCAGATACAAGGAAGTCCTTTCGATGCTTCAGGATTTCGCTTCCTTCAGGATCAGCAAGCTTCACGTGATCGGAGGCGGTTCGGCCAACAAGCTGGTCAGCCAGCTCACCGCGGACACCCTCGGGATCCCTGTGGTCGCCGGGCCGGTGGAAGGTACGGCGATCGGGAACATCATGATCCAGGCGAAGGTTGCAGGCCTGGTGAAGGACCGCTGGGAGATGAGGCGGATCATCGCGGATTCAATCGAGACAGTGACATATTTGCCAAATAATCAATAATCATTGAATATGGACGAGAAAAAGATTATCAAGGCCTATGAGATGGCCAAAGAACGCTATGCCGCTATCGGAGTCGACACGGACAAGGCAGTGGATATCCTTGGCAAGACCCAGATATCCCTCCATTGCTGGCAGACCGATGACGTGATCGGTTTTGAAAGCGATGCCGGTCTTTCCGGCGGTATCCAGACTACCGGAAACTATCCTGGAAGGGCTCGCAACATCGACGAGGTACGTGCCGACATCAAGTTCGCGAAGAACCTGATAGCAGGCAGCCACCGTCTCAACCTCCACGAGATCTATGGTGATTTCGGTGGCAAGTTCGTAGATCGCGACAAAGTGGAAGTCAAGCATTTCCAGAGCTGGATCGATTGGGCCAAGGAGAACGGGATGAAGCTGGACTTCAACTCTACTTCATTCGGCCATCCAAAGAGCGGCGACCTCTCGCTCGCCAATCCAGATCCGGCCATCAGGGAATTCTGGATCGAGCATACGAAGCGCTGCCGCCATATCGCCGATGCGATGGGCAAGGCACAGGGAGACCCCTGCATCATGAATATCTGGGTACACGACGGCCAGAAGGAACTGACGGTGGAGCGCAAGCGCTACCGCGAGCTGCTCGCTGCTTCCCTTGACGAAATCCTCAAGGAGGATCTGCCTTGGATGAAGAGCTGCGTCGAGGCCAAGTTGTTCGGAATCGGCCTTGAAAGCTATACTGTCGGCTCGATGGATTTCTTCGAGGGATACTGCGCCAGCAGGAAGGTAATCTATACTCTCGATACGGGACATTACGAGCCTACCGAGAACGTTTCGGACAAGATTCCGTCCCTGCTTCTGTTCGTGCCTGAGCTTATGCTGCACGTCAGCCGTCCGGTCCGCTGGGATTCCGACCACGTGACCATAATGAACGACCAGACTCTCGACCTGTTCAAGGAGATCGTCCGTGCTGATGCTCTCGACAGGGCACACATCGGCCTGGACTATTTCGATGCGTCCATCAACCGTATCGGTGCCTATGTAATCGGTACCAGGGCGACCCAGAAATGCCTCCTCTCCGCACTGCTCGAGCCTATCGGACTCCTTCGCAAGTACGAGGATGAAGGCAAGGGATTCCAGAAGCTTGCACTTCTCGAAGAAGCCAAGACAATGCCGTTCGGAGCCGTGTTCGACTGGTTCAACCTCAAGAACGGTGTACCTGTAGGGGAGGAATTCATCCCTGAGATCGAGAAATACGAGAAGGAAGTCACCTCCAAGAGGTAATCAACAGTCCAGGAGTCGTTCTATCGTCTCGATGAGGATATGGATGACTTTGATATGGATTTCCTGGACCCTGTCCGAATAAGGAGAATCGGGAGCTGCTACTGCAACGTCGGAAAGTTGCGCAAGGCGGCTCCCTTTCCTTGATGTCAGCACCGCCACCTTCATCCCCTTTCCGCGGGCTGCCTCGACGGCTTTGATGATGTTTGCGGAGTTGCCGCTGGTGCTGATGGCGAGGAGCACGTCTCCTTCCTTCCCGAAAGCTTCCACCCACCTTCCGAATATATCCTCGAAAGAGTAGTCGTTCCCGGTGCAGGTAATATAGGCAGGATCATTCACCGCTATCGCCGGCAGTGGTTTCCGGTCCTTCCTGAACCTCCCGGACAGCTCTTCCGCGAAATGGGCGGCATCGCACAGGGAACCTCCGTTCCCGCAACTGATTATCTTCCCTCCGCCTCGGAGTGAATCGGCCATAATGGAAGCCATCCTCTCGATAGCGGGGACGGTCTGGGGATCGGCGATGAATTCGTCCAGTTCGAGCCTTGCCTGTTCAAGGCTGTGTTCTATGATGTTTGAAAGCATATCTCGCAGTTAAATGTCAGCTGCCACGGAAAGCGCGGCAAAATCTCCGATGGACTCTCCGAGGGCTGCCGGAACGACCCGGCAAACTTTGTTCGCAAGCGGCAGGGCTTCTTTTGAAAGGACCTCTTCCATCAGCGGCTTCAGCAAGTCCTCATTCCTGGCATAGATGCTTCCTATCACGATCAGCTCGGGGTTGAGGATGTCTATCACGATGGAAAGTCCCTTGCCGAGGTACTTTGCGCTCGTCGAATATACCTCCTTAGCAAGTGTGTCTCCACGGCGAGCCGCTTCCGCGACCGTCCTGGCGGTGATGCTGCCGAGGTCGCCGTCAGGGCACCAGTCTACTTTCTGCCCCATCTGGAGCTTCTCCTTGACCATTGATGCCGCGAGCTGTGCTATCCCGCTTCCGCTGCAGAACCCTTCGAAAGAACCGGCCTTGCCGTATCCTACAGGGCCGAAACCTTCCAGGCGGATATGTCCCAGCTCTCCCGCATTGTCGTTGGTCCCGGCATACAGTTTCCCGTCGATGATGAGCCCGGCTCCGAGTCCGGTCCCGAAAGTGAGGAATACCATATTCCTGCTTCCTTTCCCTGCGCCGAACTTCCATTCCGCAAGGGCGCAGGCATTGGCGTCGTTGTGGACGGCTGCCTTCACTCCGAACTCTTGTTCCAGGATCCCCGTTATCGGTATGTTGTCCCATCCGGGCAGGTTCGGAGGTGACATTATGATTCCCTTGCTGCTGTCCAGAGGACCGCCGCAACTGATTCCGATCGCTGCTATATCCTTGGGACTCAGGGAATTCCTGTCGAGTATCCGGCGTATCCCGTCCTTGATGCCGTCTATGGTTCCGTCGACATCGGTTGTAGGGAAGGCCAGTTTGTCCTTTACCTGCAAGTCGCCGCAGCAGTCGAGGCCGAGAGTGACAGCGCACTTCGTCCCTCCGATGTCCACTCCGACCAAAGTCCTTGTATCCATATACCTAACTCTGTTTTTCCGTTGTTCTTCCGACTTCCTTGACGTGGCGGATCAGGAACACCAGATATACCCATACGAGCGCCAGTGCCACGACTGCCGAGATCTGGCTTCCGAACGAATCGGTGATGACCCCGAGGAGGGGAGGTATGACAGCACCTCCGCAGACTCCGACGATGAGGAGGGCGGACACTTCGTTCGTCTTCTCCGGAACACGCTGCATGGAGACTGAGAATATGATAGCGAACAGGTTCGAATATCCCAATCCGAAGAGGGCTACGAACACCAGTACGGCGGCGAGGCTGTGCGAGAATACCATTCCCACAAGGCTGGCAAGTGCGAGGAACACGCTTGCCGCGAAGAATTTCGGAGTAGGGAACTTCATCAGTATCAGTCCGCCGAGGAAAGCACCCACTGTCCTGGCCAGGAAGTACACGCTGTTTCCCATTCCGGCTTTCTCGAGCGGGAGTCCGCATCTTTCCTGAAGGAGCTTGGGGAAAGTCACACCCATTCCGACGTCCACTCCCACCAGGACCAGGATTCCGATGAAGAACAGCACTATGTATCTGTCCTTGAGCAGGGAGAACGTTCTTCCGAAGGTAATCTCGGATTTCTGTATCAGTTCTTCCTTGACTGGAGACAGGGCGAGCCAGAGCATTGCAAGGAGGGTGACGGCGGCATATACCGGGAATACCATCTTCCATCCGAGCGTGCTGCCTGCCAGGGCTGCGGCAAGGATCGGGCCCAGGAAGGAACTCACTGCCTTGACGAACTGGCCGAGAGTAAGGGTGCCGGTCAGTTTCTCAGGTGATACCACATTGGTGACCAATGGATTCTGGGCGACCTGGAGGATTGTGTTGCCGATTCCGAGCATTGCGAAAGCGACCAGTACCGAAGGGAAACTGTAATTGACCAACGGGACCAGCATCGCAATTGCGGTTACGATGAAACTCAGCAGCACTGTCTTTTTCCTTCCAATGCGGTTCATAAGCATCCCGGTCGGGATCGAGAGAATGAGGAACCAGAGGAAGCAGGACAGGGAGATCAGTCCGGCTACCTTGTCGTTCATCCCGGCGAAATCGGCTTTTACATAGCTTGTCGCGACACCGACGATGTCCACGAATCCCATGATGAAGAAGCCGGACATCACCGGAAGGATTGCTTGATTGAATCTTTTTCCGCTCATATCCAATAGTTTACGATGTTATATCAAAGTTGTTTCGCGAATTCCTCCTTTCCGCTTTCCAGGAAATCTATGAATCCCTCCACTGAGAGATTATATCCTCTTACGGGGACCAGAAGCTCTCCGTCCGAGCCAAGCAGGGCATAGTTCGGCTGGGCGTTCACGTCGAACCTGGTCCGCACCAGATATGAATTCGCCCTGCCGATCTCCTTGAGGGTCTTCCCGTCTTCCGTGGTCACCCAGTCTTCTTCCTTCAGCTTGGTCTTGTCGTCGTTGTATAGGACCACCAGGACATAGTCGTCCTTCATTATCTTCTCGACCCTCGGGTCTGTCCAGACTCTCTGTTCCATCTCCCTGCAGTTGACGCATCCGTGTCCCGTGATGTCGACGAATACAGGCTTTCCCTGTTCCCTGGCGGCCGCCAGGCCTTCCTCGAGGGTGAAGTAGCCTGAGAAGCCCATAGGCATCCTGAGGTCATATTTGTCGGAGTAACTCGTGGAAACGCTGTTGGATGCGGTAGTGGCGGGAGCGGAGGAACTGCTCCAAACGACGAAGTCCTGTGTCTCAATTGGGGGCAGATAGCCGGAGAGAGCCTTGAGAGGAGCACCCCACATTCCGGGGACCATATACACCACGAAGGAGAATACCGTGATCGCCAGGGCAAGCCTTGTCACGGACAGATGCTCCACGGGAGAATCGTTCTTGAAGCGTATCTTTCCCAGCAGGTACAACCCGAGCAGGCTGAATACCACGATCCGGATTGCGAGATATACCTCCCTGTCCAGTATCCCCCAGTGGTAGGTCTGGTCCGCTACGCTCAGGAACTTGAATCCGAGGGCTACTTCTATGAATCCCAGGACCACCTTT
>JAGDBQ010000145.1 GCA_017958985.1 Bacteroidales bacterium | reverse complement strand
CCGTCTCGAGACCGACGTCATCAATGGCGGTGAGGACACCTGGTACGGCGACCATGTGGGAACCAACGTGTTCAGCAACAGGTGGAACGGAAAGGTTTACAACCCATCAGGCCTTTGCTTTGAGCTGGCTTGGGGCAATGATGTCAACGTCCGTGTCATCCGTTATGCCGACATCCTCCTCCTCGCTTCCGAGGCCAGGGTCAAGAAGGGACAGAACGGTGACCAGTACTACAACTGGGTCCGTGCTCGTGCCAACATGCCTACCAAGACCAACGTGACCTTCGAGGAGATCATGGAGGAGCGCTTCGTGGAGCTTTGCTTCGAGAACGGTGAGCGTTTCTACGACCTCGTCCGTACCGGTCTGGCAGCCAAGGAACTTGCTTCCGAGGGCTACGACGACACCAAGAAGTACTTCCCGATTCCGCAGACCGTGCTTGACGCTACGGCTACGATGAACGATCCGGCTGAATAAAGAACAAACACGTTTACCATAATAACTACTGAGGAAGGGCCTGGCTGGCATTTGCTTGCCAGGCCCTTTCAAAAAACGACCGACCAATGAGAAAGATAATATCCATATTTGCATTGGCCACCTTGCTGGCCGTCTCCTGCCAGACCGGAGAAAAGGAATATGTCTGCGAGGAACCGATCAAGCCGGTGGGCGTAGTAAGCGGCCTCGGCGACGACGACCTCCTGGAACTGGTCCAGAAGCAGACCTTCAGGTTTTTCTGGGATTTCGGACACCCGGTTTCCGGACTTGCGCGCGAACGCAGCAATACTGTGAAAGGCGCATATTACTGGGACTATATCAACGAGGCTTGGGACAAGCCTAACTTTTCCGAGCATACATACGGCCCGGAGGCCATCGCAGTCGGTGGCAGCGGCTTCGGAATCATGGCGATGACCGTAGCCGTCGAGAGAGGCTGGATCACCAGGGAAGCCGCCTTGAACAGGCTTCACAAGATTGTCGAGTTCCTCCTCCAGGCAGAGACCTTTCATGGTGCGTATCCGCACTTCATGAACGGAGAGACCGGCAAGCCGATTACTTTCGGCCGACAGGACGATGGAGCCGACATAGTCGAGACCTCGTACCTGATGATGGGGCTCTTGACCGCACGGGAATATTTTAACGGTGATACTCCTATCGAGCAGTATCTCAGGGGCAAGATCACGCAGATGTGGGAGACTGTCAACTGGTCATGGTTCGAGAAAGACGGCAAACTTTTCTGGCACTGGGCTCCGAACCATGGTTTTGACATGAACTTCCCGATTTACGGATGGAACGAATGCCTGATCACCTACATCGTGGCTGCATCCTCTCCGCTTTTCCCTATATCCAAGGATGTCTATGAGAGCTGCTGGAAGGCCGGGGAAGGCTACAGGAACACCAAGGAACACTACGGCATCACATCTCCTCTTGGTGACTGGGGAGAGAGCCTCTGCGGCCCTCTGTTCTTCGAGCATTACACCTTCCAGGGAATCGATCCTAACGGATTGGTCGACGAAGAGGGAGTGCACTATTACGAGCAGGGGAAGGCACATACGCTCCTTCACAGGGCATATGCTATCGCCAATCCCAACAACCACAAGGGTTACGGTGCAAACTGCTGGGGCTTTACCGCAGGCGACAGCAACAAGGGCTATGTGGCTCACGATCCGGGCACCGATCTCGGCGTGATCCAGCCTACCGCAGCCCTCAGTTCGTTCCCTTACACTCCTGAGGAGTCCATGGAAGTGCTCAGGCACCTCTATTACGACCTCGGTGACACCGTATGGGGAGAATATGGTTTCGTGGACGGGTTCAACCCTGAGACCGGCTGGGCTTCGAACACCTGGCTCGCCATCGACGAGGGTCCGATCGTGAATATGATCGAGAATTACCGCACGGGAATGCTCTGGAAGCTGTTCATGAATATTCCTGACATCCAGCGCGGCCTCACCAGGCTTGGATTCACCAGCCCGTACATCAAGTAATCCGGAATCAGATCTCCAGATCGGCTATTATAGGATAGTGGTCTGAAAAGTCGGCCTTGTGGTCGACTTTTATTTTTTTGACCCGTATTCCTGAAGAATACAGCAGGTGGTCCAGCCGGAAGCGGAGGATGCCTTTCCTGAAAGTGAAGCCCGGTCCGCAGCCGTGCGTCCACCAGGCATTCCTGAGACCATATTCCTGAAGTCCCTTGAGAGTAGGGGATCCGGACAGGTCGTTGAGGTCGCCGCATATTATCATCGGAGTCGAGACAGTATCCAGCGCCGGGCGTATTGTCTCCAGTTCTTCTTCCCGGAGGGTATATCCCCGCTTGATCCCGTAGTGACTGCTCGTGAAATGGAGGTGGACCAGGGTGACGGTCGTGCCGCCTATGTCCGCCGTAGCCATCACCATCCCGTCGCTGCCATCCTCGACAGTCTGACTCGGAAGGCGCTTGACGTCCTTCAGGGGGAATCTGCTGTAGAGAGTCAGCTCTTCCGGCTGCTTGCCCCCGGGGATCTGGTGGAATACCCCGTATGGGTATATCCTGGAGAGGGCGGTGTCGAGCTCGCGGTCCACAT
>JAGDBQ010000020.1 GCA_017958985.1 Bacteroidales bacterium | reverse complement strand
TCAGGATTGACGAATCCTCCGTAAGGCTTCAGGTCAAGGGCTGCATAGCGCTCGATGACCTCCTTGTGGATATCCGGATCGATGTTGACGGCATATGTTTCCACGAGGTTCTTCCCGGCTGCATAATCCCCTTCCGACTTGATCCTCTGGATCTCCGCAAGGAGCTGTGCGAACAACCCCCGGAGAGCTTCGAAGTCATTGACTACGAAATATGTCTTGCCGTCGCGCTTTTTCTTCTCGATGATGTTGCGGGACGCGCCTTTCTCGTAGCACCACTGCGAAATCAGCTTCCTGTTCTGCATATGCGCCTCGGTGTTCTTCTTGCCGAATTCCACACGGCTGAACTGCACCAGGAGGCCGTTCCTGATGTATGCCGAATATGCTGCCTTATAGGCCTCGGGATCATCCAGTATGCCGAGTTCGACCAGCTTTGGATCTGCCATATAATACAGACCGAACAAGTCGGCACGAGCCTCCTCCAGGGTAGAGGAATACTCACCCATAGCAGTCGAAGACACGCCCGGCAGGAGCTGTCCGGAACCGTGGCCGAGACATTCGTGCAGGTCGGTATGGATCTCATCGGTATAGTCTCCGAATTTCCTGTAGGCATCAATCTCCGCCTGGTCGTATGCGAACTCCTCAAGGGTATTCTTCGGACTCTCGAGGGCGGCCTGGTCGTACGCGTGGGTGATGTTGGCGATGGTCACAGACTTCGAGCCATAGTCACGCCTGATCCAGTCCGCGTTCGGAAGGTTGATTCCGATAGGGGTCGACGGGTACGTAGCGCCGGCGAGGGTTATACCGTTCACGACTTTCGCGGAAACACCCTTGACTTCCTTCTTGCGGAACCTCGGGTCTATCGGGGAATTGTCTTCGAACCACTGCGCATTCGCACTCAGGATCTCCGTCCTGGCGGAAGCGGCGGAATCCTTGACGTTCACATATCCTTCCCACGTAGCCTTGCGGCCGAGAGGGTCGTCGTAGTCTTCTATGAAGCCGTTGATGAAATCCACGGTACCGATGGTATCCTGCACCCAGGCTATATTGAAATCATCCCAAGTCTTGAGGTCCCCGGTCTTGTAATAATCGATCAGATAACCGAGAGCCTCTTTCTGGACGTCGTTCTCTGCAACCTCGCGGGCGAGTTCCAGCTCCCCTACTATCTTCTGGATGGCAGCGTCGTAGATACCACCTATCTTCCAAGGCTTCTCGACCACCTTGCCGTCCTCCTTCACCACCTTCGTGTTGAGTCCGTAAGAAACCGGAGTGTCATCGTCCGGATCCACGAGACCGGCATAGTACGACTCTACATCATTACGCGTCACTCCATCATAGAAATTGACGGCGGAGAGTTCTACGATGTCCCCGGTGGCAGAGGTCGAACGCCTCTGCGGATATATGTCCGGAGAATATACCACTGCCAGCAAGGTATCCACCCCTTCCCGGTCGCCGACTGCCTCTGCGAGACTCTTGAAATACTCCTTCGGACACGCGGGTATAAACTTGTCCTCGGCGTAGTGATGGTGCATTCCATTTGAGAAGAAGAGCCTCTTTGCATATACGGTAAAATCCTGGAATTCAGGACATTCCCTGTCTCCTTCGTAATTATTCAGAATATCCTCGACTACGTGGCGGACGGGCAGGTTCCACTTGCAATACTGGTCCCAGGTTATGTCCCGGCCGTACTTGGCAGCCTCTGATAGGTGATATACATACTCCTTCTGGCGAAGGGTCAGGTCATCCCAGCCGGGAACCTGGAAGCGCATGACCTTCAGGTCAGCGAACTGGTCGATAAGATAATGGAAATCGTTTTCCTCGGTTTTACTTGTGCCTTTCCCGCAAGCGGAAATGGCGGCAGCGGCTCCTAGAGCGACAATCATCTTTGCTATAAGTTTCATAGGGCGTAAATATAGACAATATCCGTTTTTTTTGCTAATTTTGTGGAATGAAGATCTTGAAGATATCCAGCAGATTCCTCTGCGCCATAGTCATAGCATCGTCAGCCCTTGCCGCCGTCTCGTGCGACAAGGACGACAACTTCGGAATAGACGCAAACGAGCAGGGCATCAAAGGCGGAGACCACGGGGACAGGAAGGAATTCGTCCAGACGCGGAAAGTGCTGCTTTTCTATGAATGCGGATTCAACTCCCTCTACTCCTACATCAAGGAGGATATGGAGAGAGAACTCGTAAAAGGATTCATTCCCAGGAACGGACGCAACGACGATATCCTTCTGGTGTTTTCCAGGTTGGCCCGCAACGGCAACTACGTCAACCAGCCGTCCTATCTCAGGCGTCTCTATACCGATGCGGAAGGCACGATGGTATCCGACACTCTGCTGACTCTTCCGGCTGAGACAATCGCCTCCAGTCCGGAGACTATGCGGTCCGTCCTCAACTATGCCAAAAGTGCATTCCCTTCCAAGGGTTACGGCCTCATATTCGCCTCACACGGGTCAGGATGGCTTCCTGCTACTTATTATTCCGATCCTTCCGCCTATGAAAAGGAGCACTCCGCTCCTGGAGGGAAGGCAAAGTCGGCACCTTCTTTCCCAAGGGCTCCCATACCGTCAGGCAGCCTGGAAGAAACGGATCCGTACTTCGGAATGACCAGGAGCATCGGGAACGATGCCGAAAAAGTCGAGTCAGGACCAGGAAGTCCATACATAGCCCAGCACGAGATGAGCATAGGAGAGTTCGTCAGCGGTATTCCGTTCCATCTCGATTACGTACTCTTCGATATGTGCTTCTCCGCCGGAGCCGAGCTGTACTACGGCCTCAAGGACGTGGCTGACTTCGTTATGGGTTCCCCTTGCGAGGTAATGGCTGACGGCATGTTCGACTACACCACCGTCACATCCTACCTCATCGGGAGGGAAACTCCTGACCTGGAAGGACTTGCCGATGACTCATTCAAGAGATACGACTCCAGGACCGGAGTCGAAAGGTCTGCTGTTGTCAGCCTGTCGAAGTCTGCAGGGATGGAAGCGCTGGCCGCAACCTGCAAGTCGCTGTTCGAGACCTACAGGGCTGCCCTGTCCTTCCTGGATTACACCAAGGTGCAGGGTTACTATAGATCCGGGAGGCATTATTTCTTCGACCTGGAAGACGTCTTCGTCAAGTGCGGAGCATCACAGGCGGACCTGGCCCTTCTCAAGAACGCCCTCGACGGATGCATCCTCTACAAGAATGCTACACCGAGCTTCCTGGGATATTCCTCTCCGAATTCATCCGGTTTCACCATCGACACTACCTGCGGCGTCAGCATATACCTTCCTTGCGCCGGCACCCCGCTGCTGGACTCCCTTTACAAGCTGGAAGCGTGGAACTCTGCCGTATCTCTTGTAAAATAAATTAATTATTGATATCTTTGCCGGCCTTTTAAAAGCGCTGGCGCTTTTGGTGCAATGGGGTTCCGGGCAGTCCGGAACTGAGTAACACATTTCAAACAAACAACAATGAAGCATTTTGAACTCAACGGCACAGTCCGTGAAGTCGGCAACAAAGCCGTTATCAAAGCATTCCGCAGGCAGGGCCTCGTTCCTTGCAACCTCTATGGACAGGGAATGGAGAATGTCCTTTTCACAGTGAAGGAGAGGGATCTCCAGGGCATCACCAACACTCCTGCATCCTACATCATCGACATCAAGCTGGACAACGGCAAGGCCTATACCGCCGTCGGTCACGAGTTCCAGTATCATCCTGTAAAGGATAACTGCCTCCACGCTGATTTCCTCGCAGTTTCCGAGGACAAGCCTGTAACCATCAGCATTCCTGTGGTTGTCAGCGGTCACCCGGTTGGAGTCCGCAAGGGTGGTAAGTTCGTCCTCGTTTCCAGGTCAATCCGCGTCAGCGCCCTTATGAAGGACCTGCCGGACACTCTCAACGTCGACGTATCCGGTCTCGACATCGAGAAGAGGATCGTAGCAGGCGACATCAAGCTTGACAACGTGAATGTCGTATCCCCTAAGGATATGATCATCTGCTCCGTCAAGGCTACCCGTCAGATTTCAGCACAGGCTGGCAATGAAGATCTTGAAGGCGCTGAAGGCGCTGCTGAAAGCGAAGCCTGACATACTTCTTCCAATTGAGCCGTCGGATATGAACTATCTTGTCGCAGGACTGGGCAACATCGGCGATGAGTATGCTTCCACCAGGCACAATATGGGATTTATGGTATTGGATGCCTGGGCCCAGGCATCCAATGCTGTTTTCAAGACCGAACGCTACGGAGACATTGCCATCATCTCCTTCAAGGGCCGGAAGATATACCTCCTGAAGCCATCTACATATATGAACCTCAGCGGCAAAGCCGTGAGGTACTGGCTCGGCAAGCTCAATCTGCCCATCGGGAACCTGCTCGTCATCTGCGACGACCTTAACCTGCCTTTCGGCACGATCAGGATGCGGAAGAGCGGAAGCGATGGCGGCCATAACGGTTTGAAGGACATCGAAGCCTGTCTCGGGACCTCCCAATGGTCCAGGATAAGGATAGGTATCGGCAGCGACTTCGCCCCGGGAAACCAGGTAGACTACGTGATAGGAGACCTGGGTGAAGAGGAGAAGGCCGCAGTCCCCGGAATATGCGAAAAAGTGATCGCCGGAGTGAAAGATTTCACCACCATCGGACCGGACAGGACTATGAATAACTTGAATGTCCGGCCGAAAAAGGCTGATAATGATGTATAAAACGTTGAATTTTCGAGATTTTATTGGAGTTTTTATTTGTTTTTCTGTTTTTTTTACATAAATTGCAGACCGGTTAGAGTTGCCTGAAAATAACAAAACAATTTATACATCAACTATTCACTTAATAATTTTAAAAAATGGAAAAGCTTGTTGCACAAATCAAGAAAGAGCTTGACGATTTCGTAGTAAACGCTGATGCTCAGGTTGTCAAGGGTAACAAGGCCGCTGGTGCTCGCGCTCGCAAGGCTGCTTTGGATCTTATGAAGGATCTCAAGGAATTCAGGAAGGTATCTGTAGCAGAGGCAAAGAAATAGTGTAAAGCTACATATCTAGATCAACGGCTGCCCCCTAAAGGTGGCCGTTAATCGTAAAAAAGACTATGAAAAAAAGACTCTTTACGTTTATTTACATAATCCTCCTCGCAATCAGCGCATCGGGCTCTCCCGCAAGGAGAGGCTCGTTCCCTGTGCTCCAGCCGGACGGGACTGTATTCCTTGCGAAGCTTGAAGGAGATGAATTCTGCCGTATCCTGACCACACAGCAGGGACACGCCATCGCCAGGGCGAAGGACGGGTTCTACGAATATGCTTTCTACAATCAGGACGGCACGAAGGAATGTACGGGATACAGGGTCGGAGAGCAGACCCCTTCCCTCATCCTCGCGGAATGCCTGGACATACCGTACCGGAGGCTGGGAGAACTCGCTTTCGCGAAGAGGAGGTCCGCACTGAGGAGCCGGGCTACAAGGTCGTCCGGGAACGGCGAGACGGTAAAGACCAACTGCGCCATCCTGCTTGTCCAGTTCCCTGACCTGGAATTCCAGGGCCAATCACGTAAAGATGATTTTGTCAAACTGATCAAAGGGACCGGCAACGGAAGCGCATTGGAGTACTTCAACGACCAGTTCCAAGGCAGCTATGAATTCAACTTCGTCATAGGTGACATAGTCACTGTCTCGAGGAAGCACGACTATTACGGCAACAACGACTCCGAGGGAAATGATTCCCACGTCCTGGACCTGGTCCGTGAAGCCTGCATCCTGTCCGATGCCTCCATAGATTTCTCTCAGCTGGACGGCGACGGGGACGGGAAGGTAGACAACGTATTCGTATTCGTCGCGGGAAAAAGCGAGGCGGAAGGCGGAGGTGATGATTGTATCTGGCCGCACCAGTGGTATCTCCAGAGCAACCTGTTCCTGGACGGGAAGAAGATCGAGAACTACGCGATAGCCACGGAGCTGAGTATCCGCTATGACACCTCTACCGGGAGGTACAACTGGGTACTGGGTGAAATCGGGACTTTCTGCCACGAATACAGCCACACCCTGGGTCTGTACGATATGTACGATACCGACGGCAATGGCAGTGGTGGCTCATCGAGAGCCCTTTGGAACAGCACGAGCCTGATGGACGGCGGCTGCTACAACAACAACGGCAGGACTCCCCCTTACTACGATGCGATAGACCGCGAGTGTCTCGGGATCGGGAAGGCGGAGCCCCTCCATTCCGGTTCCTGGACCCTGGAGCCAGTCTCCAGGAACGGTCGCTATGTCATATTCGAGAATCCTGAAAACGAATATGAGTTCTTCCTGTTCGAGTGCAGGGACAACGAGGGCTGGGACTCCTATATAGGCGGAATCGGCCTTGCAATATACCACGTGGATATGACCGACAGGAATGCGGGGCATTCGGATTACCTGAACAGGGATGCTACCGCCATCGAGAGATGGTACTACAACGAAGTCAACGCCAATCCGGCTTATCAGTGCGCAGATATGGTCGAGACCCAGACAAACTCTTTCAGCGTAGTTCAGGCTTTCTTCCCCTACCAGAACCGGAATTCCTTCACTCCGGAGACTTCTCCGGCTTTCAAGTTCAATGATGGTCAGAGTGCTGATTTCTTCATAACCGACATCAAACGGGTCGGTGGGAATGTCACTTTCAAGGTACATTCAGGAAAGGAAGTGATACCCAATGTCAAAGACGTGGAATATGAAGTCTACCAGGATGTTACCATCATCACCTGGCAGTCGGACATTGATGATTACGAGGGGACCTGTACCGTGACCTGGGGTGAAACTTCCGGAGCCAAGACGGAGGTCGAAGTGGAACCTTACTCACCGGGGAAATATGCTGTCAGGCTCGAGGGCCTCTCCCCTACCACCTCTTACACCGCCGAAGTCCAGTTCATACTCGAATATGGCGCCGGGGATAAATCCACGGTCGATTTCCTGACTCGCTCCTACAAGGAGAGCAACAAGCCCTACATCTATCTGGAATATCTGGCCGACCAGCGCGTCGGCGGAAAGTTCTCGGCTGATGCCGGCCTTCCTCTGGTGATGTTCAACGCAGTAGGACAGACAGTCAGCTGGTTCTTCGACGGTTCGCCTGTGCGCCCTGACGGCAGCGGTTATTTCCACCCTTCCAAATCGGGCATCCTCAAGGCCAACGTAGACCACAAGGACGGGACCAGGACCATCGTAACCAAACAAATCACTTTGCAATGAAAAGATTATCAGCCATATCCATCATCCTGTCGGCAGTTGTCGCCTTGGTATCCTGCGACAGCAGCGTGGAACCTGACGAAGCTTTCATAACAGGTTCTGACATCCAGCTGAAAGTCAACGGCGAGGTGATTTATACCTACGACCCGCTGACCTGGCAGATGTCTTACAATGCATCCCGGAAGGAATTCAGGGCGTTCGATGATCCGGTGAAGAACTGGTTTTCCGTGACCTTCGACAATATCCCCGCCGCAGTGGGAGACAAGGTGACTGCAACGGTTTCCTGGGGATCGACCGCGCAGCCTGTCTCATTGACCAGTACAATGAAGGTGGTCAAGATGGAAGGAGAGAAGTTCTGGCTATGGAAGGGAGACAAGAAGGGCCAGACCGGGGTCACAGTCTGCTTGCTCCGTTAACTGTTCCTTACATCCGTCATACGACAAAGGCTGCAACCTCTGGCCGCTTGCTTTGGATTTCAGGCTGGAATTGCATATCTTTAGATGATTATTCCTAATGCTGACATTATTCCTCTGAACATGAAACGCCTTCTTCCCTTCCTGGTTGGCGCATCCGCGTTGTTCGTTTTCGGGTGCAACACCACACCAGATCCGGTCCTTACCGTCTCCCCTGAGAACCTTGCCTTCTCCGCCGAAGGAGGTGTCCAGACCGTCCAGGTCAAGGCCAACAACCCCTGGACCGCAAGTGCTAGCGGAGCTGGCATCTCCGTCAACCCGACCTCCGGAGATGGTGCCGCCACGGTGACGATCGCAGCTCTGCCAACCGATTCAACAGACCCTATTTCAGGCGCGGTCAGTTTCCGAAGCGAGGGACTTTCAGCTTCCGTGTCAATCACCCAGGAGGAGAGGAAGGTCATCTCAGTCGGCGAAGTGATGATAATTCCAGTAGAAGGAGGATCCTTCGCGGTGGATGTCCAGTACAACACTGACGTGGTTGTCGAAATAGAATCTGCGGCCCAGTCCTGGATACATTTCGTTGCAGTCAGGGCACTCGCCAGCGGCAAGCTTGAGTTCAGTTTCGATGCAAATCCCAATCCGGATATCAGAACCGGCAAGGTAACAGTCAAGGACAAGTCAGGAAAGGTAAGTCCGATTACACTGACCTTCTTGCAGGAAGAGAAGAAAGTCATAACTGTCGGAGACGTGATGGAGATTCCTGCGGAGGGAGGAACCTTCTCAGTGGATGTCCAGTACAACACCGACTTCGACGTGGTAGTCGAGTCCGAGGCGCAGTCCTGGATCACTTTCGTGGCTACCCGTGCCCTCAAGAGCGGCAAGCTCGAGTTCAGGTTCGCGGAGAACCAGAATACCGATCCTCGTCAGGGCAAAGTGACCGTAAAGGACAAGTCAGGAAAGGTGTCCGACATCACACTGACATTCGTTCAGGAAGAGAAGAAAGTCATAACTGTCGGAGACGTGATGGAGATACCTGCGGAGGGAGGTACCTTTGCGGTGGATGTCCAGTACAACACAGACTTCGACGTGGTAGTCGAGTCCGAGGCACAGTCCTGGATCTCTTTCGTGGCTACCCGTGCCCTCAAGAGCGGCAAGCTCGAGTTCAGGTTTGCGGAGAACCAGAATACCGATCCGCGTCAGGGTAAGGTAACCGTAAAGGACAAGTCCGGTAAGGTGTCCGACATCACCCTGACATTCGTTCAGGCAGAGAAGAAGGTCATACAAGTAGGTGACGTGATGGAGATACCTGCGGAGGGAGGAACCTTCGCAGTTGATGTCCAGTACAACACGGACGTTGTTATAGAAATAGAATCTGCGGCCCAGTCCTGGATCCACTTCGTGGCTGTCAGGGCGCTCACCAGCGGCAAACTGGAGTTCAGCTTCGATGCAAATCCGAATCCGGACGTCAGGACCGGCAAGGTCACCGTCAGGGATAAGAACGGTAAGGTAGCACCGACCACGCTCGTATTCACTCAGGCAGAAAAGAAGGTCATCGCTGT
>JAGDBQ010000144.1 GCA_017958985.1 Bacteroidales bacterium | reverse complement strand
GTCGGTGTCGATCTCGATTACATCGTCCCTGACGAGGGTGCGACCGTATGGTTCGACGGCTGGGTGATACCCAAGTATGCCAAGAACACGAAGGCTGCCAACTACTTCATCAACTTCATGTGCAAGCCGGAGAACGCGATCCGCAATGCTGAAGAAATTGGATATGTCAGCGCGTGCGGTGACCCCGAGGTACTCGAATATTTCCGCGACAGCACATATGATCCGATCAACCTGACCTACTTCTTCGGTGAGGGAGCCGATTCTGTCACGATCAACCCTGTGATGTATCCGGAGCAGAGCGTCATAGAGCGCTGCGGACTCGAGCACGACTGGGGGGATGATTCCCAGATGCTGATCTCGATGTGGTCACGCGTAAAGGGCAACAACGCCGGTATAATGACCTATGTCATCATCGCAGCCGTGCTGGCAGCCCTCATCCTCGGAATCATCATATCCCGCAGGAACAAGAAGAACAGGCACGGAAAGTATTCCAGGAAAAGAAGATAGTTATGCTCAAGCATATAGTGATGTGGAAACTCAAGAGCGAGGCGGAGGGACACACCGCCGCGGAAAACGCCAGGTGGATGAAAGAACATCTGGAGTCCCTGCTGGGCGTGGTACCGCAGCTCAGGAGTTGTGAAGTGGGGATAAACGTAAAGGCAGGCAATTACGATGCCTGCCTTGTCGCCACTTTCGACAGTCTTGAAGACCTGGAAGCTTACAAGGTCCATCCTGAACACGTCAAGATATCGGAGCACTGCAAGCTTATCCGTGAATCTAGGGTAGCCTGCGACTACTTCATTTAGTCTTCAGCCCCTTTTCTTCGACGAACGCCTTCAGGGTCGTTCCATCATCGATGCTGCGGATGCAATCCAGCAGCATCGTTACTTTTTCTGCCGGGACGAAGTTGAGAAGGTTGGCCGTGCTCTCCTTCACGCAGTAGTCACCCGCGATACCACATACATCCACCTGCTCGCAGCCTTCGAACCAGGAAAGGATGACCGGGTCGATGGATTCGGCATCCTCGAAAGCTCCATACTGCTCCTTATCCTGCTCGGTGCCTTTAAGGAATATGCGGAACTTGCCTGGATCCGAAAGTATAGGAGTGAAGCAATCAGGAAGGCCGGCCCCGATGGTATGCTGGACACAGTGCTTGGGCCAGATTCCACCTTCTTCCTTGAACGAGCAGTGGTTGCCGGGATGCCAGTCAAGGGTGAACACCACGGCATCATATTCACAGGCGAGAGCTGCAATCTTTTCTGGAAGTTCTTCACTTCCAGTCACATAGAGAGAGCCCGAAGGATCATAGAAATCCCTCTGCACGTCGACGACTACCAGCAGTTTAGCAGGTGTGCCTTCAGCTGTCTTTTCAACATTCTGTTTCGGTTTGTCAGCGCAGGAGAACAGAACTCCTGCAAACAGTGATGCAGCCAGAACTGCAATCAGATTCCTGATACGTCCCATATTGTGTTTCGTTTTGGTTTCCGGCTTCAAATTTAGGAAATAAAATGGTTATATTTGCCATATGAAGACATCAAGACTCATTCTCGCGGCCCTGGCCGCACTCTCCTTCACAGTGGTTACAGTTTCCTGCAATTCCAGCCGGAAGCCGGAAACAGTCCGCACCGGAGACCTCGTATTCGTGGGAATACCGGAAGATTATTCAATAGAATCCGGGTCTATGGACGAAGCCATCGTATCCTCGACCGGAGATCCCGGCAAGCTGAATCTCATCCACGTCGCTATCCTCGAAGTCGATGGAGACGGGACCTGGATCATCGATGCAACGATCAAGCACGGAGTCGACAGGCATCCGCTCGATACCTTCCTCACGGATTTCACCCTCAAGGACGGGTCCTATCCGGAATTCATCATCAAGAGGCTCAAGGACGACAAGGAGGCTTCCGCATACGTGGAGAATGCCAAGAAATTCATCGGGCAGCCGTATGATGTCCACTTCCTGCCGGACAATGATTCCCTGTACTGCAGCGAACTGGTCCGCGACAGCTACATAGGGAAGGACGGTTCATACGTATTCGAATCGGCCCCTATGAATTTCAAGGGTGCTGACGGGGAATTCCCTCTCTACTGGCGCCAGCTCTTCGCACTGATCGACTCATCGATCCCTCAGGGCATCGAAGGGACGAATCCCAGCGAAATGTCAAAGTCCCCCGCTCTGAAGGAGGTCAAAGTCAAGCTGACGGAATAGACAGCCCGCAAGCGTAGCGCAGCGGGAGGGATGAGCGCAGCGAAGGCTGCCGGAGGAGAGCGGCCTGCACACTGAGGCAGTGACTATAAAAAAGAGGATGACCTCAAGTCGTTGGACTCGAAGTCATCCTCGTAATTGTATAAGTTACTGTCCCGCTACAGGGCCTGAGCGACTGCTACGGCGACAGCGACGGTTGCACCGACCATAGGGTTGTTGCCCATTCCGAGGAAACCCATCATCTCGACGTGAGCCGGGACGGAAGAGGATCCTGCGAACTGAGCATCGGAATGCATACGGCCGAGAGTGTCGGTCATACCGTAGGATGCAGGACCGGCAGCCATATTGTCAGGATGCAGGGTACGGCCTGTACCACCGCCGGAAGCGACTGAGAAATACTTCTTACCGGCGAGTACGCGTTCCTTCTTGTAAGTTCCGGCGACCGGATGCTGGAAACGGGTAGGGTTGGTGGAGTTTCCGGTGATGGAAATGTCCACGTTCTCCTTCCACATGATGGCCACACCTTCGCGGACATCGTTGGCACCGTAGCAGCGGACACCACCGCGGACACCCTCGGAATACTTGGTCTCGTTTACGATTGTAAGCTCACCTGTGCCGTAATCGAAGTCTGTCTGGACATATGTAAATCCGTTGATCCTGGAAATGATCTTAGCAGCATCCTTACCGAGGCCATTCAGGATGACGCGCAGAGGCTTCACGCGGACGCGATTGGCCATTTCGGCGATCTTGATGGCACCCTCGGCTGCAGCGTAGGATTCGTGACCTGCAAGGAAGGCGAAGCACTCCGTCTCTTCACTGAGAAGACGGGCTGCAAGATTTCCGTGACCGAGACCTACCTTACGGTCGTCGGCAACTGAACCGGGGATACAGAATGCCTGAAGGCCTTCGCCGATAGCCTCGGCAGCCTCAGCTGCAGTCTTGACTCCCTTCTTGATAGCGATGGCGGCTCCTACGACATATGCCCACTTCGCATTCTCGAAGCAGATCTTCTGCGTATCTTCGCACATCTTGTATGGATTGATTCCCTTCTCGTCGCAGATGGCCTTGGCCTCTTCGATACCGGAAATACCGTATTTTGCGAGAGCTGCTTCGATCTTATCGATGCGACGCTCATAACTTTCAAACAGTGCCATAGTCTCTTACTCTTTACGTGGATCAATGTACTTGACTGCATCTGCGAAACGGCCGTAGGTACCTTTCGCTTTCTCGATAGCCTCAGGACCCGTAGCGCCGGCCTTGAGAGCATCCATAAGTTTACCGAGGTTGACGAACTCGTAGCCGATCACTTCATTGTCGGCATCGAGGGCCATCCTGGTGCAGTAGCCTTCTGTCATTTCGAGGTAACGGGAACCCTTGAGCTTCGTTCCGAACATGGTTCCGACCTGGCTGCGGAGATTCTTGCCAAGGTCCTCGAGGGAACCTCCGACGGCGAGGCCGCCTTCGGAGAAAGCAGACTGCGTACGTCCGTACACGATCTGGAGGAAGAGCTCGCGCATAGCCGTATTTATGGCGTCGCACACGAGGTCGGTGTTGAGAGCCTCAAGAAGGGTCTTGCCAGGGAGGATTTCCGAAGCCATAGCTGCGGAATGGGTCATACCGGAGCAACCGATAGTCTCCACAAGAGCCTCTTCGATGATGCCGTCCTTGACATTCAGGGTAAGCTTGCAGGCACCCTGCTGAGGAGCACACCAACCGATACCGTGTGTCAGTCCGGAGATGTCCTTGATTTCTTTTGCGTGCACCCACTTCCCTTCCTCGGGAATAGGGGCATTGGCGTGATTGGCGCCTTTAGCAACGCAGCACATCTGCTGCACTTCTTTTGTGTAGATCATATTTGTTTCGTATAAAACTTGATTTCTGTCTATCGTGCAAATTTAATCAAAATATTCAAGTAAAGGAAAAGTTGCGTATATTTGAGAAATCAACCGCATTTATCCTTTGTTATGAAACGATTCTTCCTCGCAGTCCTCATCGCAGCCCTGGTGCTCCCCTTCCAGTCAGAAGCCAAAAGGCCCAAGCCGAAGGCCGAATATGTAGTGTTCATAGCCATCGACGGCTGGGCTACACAATCGTTCAGGGACAATGTCGACAATATGCCGACCGTGAAGTACCTTATGGAGAACGGCTGCTATACATTCCACAAACGCTCGACGATGCCTTCGGCGTCAGCCATCAACTGGGCCACCATCTTCATGGGAGTGCCTACGGAGATGCACGGCTACTACAAATGGAACTCATCAAAGCCTGACATAGAAGCATACGGGCTCAGCGGAAACGGTATGCCCGTGACGATATATACGCTTCTGAGCGACCAGAGGCCTGACAGGAAATCAGCCTGCATCTACAACTGGGACGGCATAGGTCCTGTCGTGGACACCCTCTCGATGGACTTCCACCTGTATGATCCGGGATATCACGCCAAGGGAGAATATTCACTTGAAAAGTATACCCGTGAAAGAGCCGTCAAGTGCATCAAGGAGATGCATCCGCACTTCTTCACCTTCTACATCGGTGACGTGGATGAAGCCGGCCACAAGTACGGCTGGGAATCGGAAGGCTACCAGGAATGCCTGAAACAGACCGACAATGCCATCGCCATCATCATCCAGGCTCTCAAGGATGAAGGAATATACGAAAAGAGCATCATCGTCATCGGCTCAGACCACGGCGGGAAAGGCAAAGGACACGGAGGATTCACCCTCGAAGAGATGGAGACCCCATTCGTGATTTGCGGGAAGAACGTCGCCCGGAAGGGTGAACTGACGGACTTCATGATGCAATACGACCTTACTGCCACCTTGGCCGAGGCTCTCGGCTTGACGATCCCCAAAGACTGGAGAGGGCATTCGATGCCTGTCTTCAAATAGACTGTAAGATGAGCAGGTTCAGCGACTTCCTCAAGAGGAAGGACATAGTATTCTCTCTCAGGAGATATGGTATCGATGCGATGTCCGCGATGGCGCAGGGCTTGTTCTGCACCCTTCTCGTCGGGACTATCCTCAATACCCTCGGAGCCCAGTTCAATATCGGGTTCCTCACTGCGTCGGTCGTGACGATAGCGGGCCAGGGTTATACCATCGGAAGCATCGCATCCGCTATGGTCGGCCCGGCTATGGCCGTAGCTATAGGAACGGCGCTGCACGCACCCGGGATGGTGTTGTTCTCGCTGGTCCCTGTCGGCTACGCCACCAACGCGCTTGGAGGGGCCGGAGGACCGCTGGCCGTATATTTCGTCGCTTTAATAGCCGCCGAAGCCGGCAAGATGGTCAGCAAGGAAACCAAGATCGATATCCTGGTCACCCCGATAGTGACGATACTAGCCGGTATCGGCATAGCCTCCCTCATAGCGGCACCGATCGGATCAGCTGCTTCCTGGATAGGCAAGCTGATCATGTGGGCGACCGAGCAGCAGCCATTCATTATGGGTATGGTCGTGGCTGCCGTAGTGGGGATCGCGCTCACACTCCCCATTTCATCTGCCGCGATATGCGCCGCCCTGGCGCTTACAGGCCTTGCCGGAGGAGCGGCGGTGGCGGGATGCTGCGCCCAGATGGTGGGCTTCGCGGTTATGAGTTTCCGCGAGAACCGCTGGGGCGGTATTGTCAGCCAGGGACTGGGAACGAGTATGCTTCAGATGGGCAACATAATCCATAATCCGAAAATATGGATAGCTCCGATCCTGACCAGCCTCATCACCGGCCCGGTCGCCACCTGCATATTCCACCTCCAGATGAACGGGGCCGCCATCAATTCTGGGATGGGAACCTGCGGTCTCTGCGGCCCGATCGGAGTCTGGACCGGATGGGTGGAGCCCTCAGCCGCCGCACTGGCGAACGGAGCCTCGAAGATCGTCCCCGTTGCTTCGGACTGGATCGGCCTGGCTCTCGTATGCGTTGTATTGCCTGCCATCATCTGCTTGATATTCGGAGAGATAGAGAGAAAGATCGGCTGGATCAAAGAAGGAGACTTGAAGCTAAACAACTAATAGGAATGTCAAAGATAGTACACATAAAGGATTATATCCTCGTAGCGGTTTGTGCCTTGCTGATAGGATTGAACATAGCCGTATTCATCTTCTTTCCGGGACTTATGCATCCCGTTGCCATCGTACTGTCCAATGTCATCACGGTATTGCTTACCGTACTGGCATTCAGGCCGGTAAGCAAGCTGATGGATTCCGAACTCGAGGCTAAGCAGAAAGAACTCGCTGCCCGGATTGAGGAACAGAAAGAGCTGGAATCCAAAGTCTCCAGACTCGAGATAGAGAACCAGGAACTCACCTCCCAGCTGGATACGAAAGAGCAGACGGAGAGTTTGCCTACCGCCATCAACTACACCTTCAAGCTCGAGCAGATGGAGTTCGCCAAGAAAGGCTATGTCGTCAAGGAAGACTTCCTGGAGAAACTCGATCCGGAGAAGTACCGTATCCCTGAACTGAACTGGTGGACAGTATTCATAGGAGAAAGAGTGGAGAAGAAGATCCAGTACATCCACAAGTTCTATTACAAGGTGGCCATTGGAATCGACTTCGCGAAGATAAAGTACAGCATCGACGGAGGTAAGATCCTGTTCTCCGGAGTCAAGTTCACCAAGCTGCACGACATAAGCAGCGAGCTCGAGCCTGACCACGGCGACATCGAACGCTGCGAGATACTGCAGGTGGACGGTGAAAAGACCGACATCAAGCACGACAAGGCCTTCAACGACATAAAGAAGACCTACTGCGAGGAACAGGAAAAGAGCGTCAAGGAGAATCTCGACGTCGAAGTAGGCAATCTCTGCCAGCTATATACGGGTGTATTCCGCGACAGCATCCAGAGCCGCTACCCCAACATAGACTTCGTGGAAAGCATAGACGACAGCGACCGGAACTGGTACATACTCAACGGCACGACCGACCGCGAGGTGGCGGACGTAGCAACGAATATGCTGATGCTCACCAGCATAATGGGCAAGACCAAGGCTATCGAAGAGAATACCTTGAACCAGCTGTCGATGTAGGGTCTATCGGATGTTTATGATCGTAGAGAAGCCGGTGATATCGAACACTTCCCTCACCTGAGGTTTCATATTCGTCATTACCAGCTTGCCACCGCGTGCGGAAACGCTTTTCTGGAGCATCAGGAAAGCCCTGAGTCCCTGGCTGGAAGTATATTCCATATCGGTGCAGTCCAGCTCGATGTCGGGATTGTCCATAGTGAACAGGGGCTCGATATCCTCCTGGAATGCTGTTGTGTTCGTAGTGTCAAGACGGCCTGTGAGTTTGACGTAAGTCTTGCCATCCTCTTGATTTATGATAACTTCCATCTCTATCTCCTTGTCTTGATTGTCATAGTGAAGTTGTTGCATCCATCTTCGAATACATAGCTGACCGAATCCATCATCTTCTTGCAGATGAATATTCCCAATCCGCCTACAGGCCTCTCATCCAGGCCGAGGGTAATGTCCGGATCCTCTTTCTCGAGAGGATTGAATGGTACACCGGCATCCTTGAACGAAATCGTAAGGACACCTTTCTCATCGAGGGACGTGGTGATCTCCAGGAATCCGTTGCCGTTGTTGTAGGCGTATGTGACGATGTTCTCAGCGATTTCCTCCACGGAAAGCCTTATCTTGAAACGGAGTCCCTCATCCTGGGGGACATCGGGACTTGTCATTACAGTCTCGATTATTTCGGCCGTTTTGCCCGCTATAGGTACTATTCGTGTGGTCATATGTCGCAAAATTAGCAAATATTTGTAATTTTGTAAAACTAATGCATACGATATGCCAGAATCACTTGCTAACTATAGACTTGACCTGCATAGTACCCTGATCCTCGAAGACTACTGCGCGAGGATTCCCGTCTATGAAAAGATGAAGGAAGTCGTATCCGGTGTCATCAGGAAATGCCTCCAGGACAACAATATCCTGGTCGCGGCCCTGGAATCACGGATCAAGACCGAATCCAGCCTTGCCGGAAAACTGGAACTCAAAGGAAGCAAGTACAGCTGCCTGGAAGACCTGACGGACATACTGGGCGCCCGTATCATCACGTTCTACAACGACGAAGTGGACAAGGTGGCAGCCCTAATAGAAAACCTGTTCGAGATCGACTGGGAGAATAGCGTGGACAAACGGAAGATGCACGACCTTGACAGCTTCGGCTATATGTCCCTGCATTATATCTGCAAGATTCCGGAGGACCTCTATCACGATCCCGAGCATCCGGAACTGAACCGTATCCGCTTCGAAGTCCAGATGAGGTCGGTCCTGCAGCACGCCTGGGCGAACCTCTACCACGACACCGGCTACAAGACGGGCGTGGAGATACCGAAACAGTACATCAGGAGCCTGAACAGGCTGGCCGGATTGCTGGAGCTTGCCGACGACGAGATCTCGCTGATCCGGAAAGACATTACCGACTACAGGCGGAAGGTCCAGGGCCTGGTCGCCAGCGGGAACTTCACCGAGGTTCCTCTCAACGGTGATACGTTCAAGAGTTATCTCAGCCTGGAGCCGTTCCAGAAACTGAATGAGAGGATAGCAGCCATCAACCAGGCCGAAATAGTGCCGGCCAATATGATGCCTTTCCTCCGGGTATTCCTTTCGCTCGGCTGCAAGAACCTGGGCGATATAGAAGAAATCCGGAAGGAGTGTTCCGACAACGCATTCAGGCTGGCCGTTTTCCAGATTGGAGGAACGGACCTGGACATCATCTCCTCGACCGTGGCTGT
>JAGDBQ010000143.1 GCA_017958985.1 Bacteroidales bacterium | reverse complement strand
CGATGCGAGGATGGACTCGGCCGTGCCCTGCAGGGGCCGACGGGAGATTCCCGAACAGGTCGGGAATGACGGGGATCCCCGGTCGAGCCGGGGATGACGAAAAAGAGATCCCCGGCCGAGCCGGGGATGACGGTAATCGAGCCGGGGATGACGGTAATCGAGCCGGGGATGACGGAGACGTCTTTGTTGGAACCGTCAACTACTTGTTGACGAACATTACTGCCTCAGCGATGGAATTGAGCTTAGTATCGACGCTGTCGGCGCGGCTTGCAAGGACGCAAGGAGCCGTCGTTCCGACGAGCATTCCTGCCTGCTTCACACCGTTGGCAAGCTTCGAATTGGTCTTCCAGAACACATTGGCTGACTCGATGTTAGGGAACTCGAGGCAGTCCGCGTCACCAGCGACAGGGCTGACGAGCTTCTTGATCTCAACGGACTCCTGGTCGATTGCGACATCCAGCGCAAGAGGACCGTCTGCGATGCAGCCCTTGATCTGTCCGCGGTCGGCCATCTTCGAAAGGGCGGCAGCCTCCATACAGGCAGGCATGGAATCAAGCATCTGCTCGGAAGCAGCGATGAAAGCAAGCTTCGGCTTCGCGATTCCGAAAGACTTTGCGACACCGATGAGATAACCTGCGATCTTGACCTTCTGGCGGAAGTCAGGAGCAGGGATGACAGCCATATCCGAAATGAACATCAGCTTATGGTAGTTCGGGCTCTCGATCACACCGACGTGGCTCAGCACGCCCTTAGGAGGAAGAAGACCGGTCTCCTTGTTGAGAATGGCACGGAGGAACTTGTCGGTCGAGCAGAGACCCTTCATCAGGACATCTCCGCCTCCGTCGTGAACGATCTGGACGGCCTTGGCGACAGCCTTGAGCTCGACAGGCTCGTTAACGATTTCGAACTGGCCGGCGTCGATTCCGAGCTTCTCGCAGGTCGCATTGATCAGTGCCTCGTCACCGACGAGAGTCACCTTGACGAAACCCATCTCCGAAGCCTTTGCGCAAGCCTCGATGGTATGCTCATCTACAGCCCAGGCTGCAACCATCTTCTTGCAGATACCCTTTTCCTTGAGTTCCGCAAATACATCAGCAAATTTGGTAATCATACTATGTGGTAGTTATTCTGTTAGTCTTCAAGGCTCTGGACAAGATGCATCGTGTCGCGTGCGATCACGAGTTCCTCGTCGGTGGTGACAAGGGCGACCTTGACCTTCGATTCAGGAAGTGATATGACCGTGTCAACTCCCCAGGCCGTATTCGCCTCATAGTCGAAAGCGAGTCCGAGGTATGTGAAGTTCTCGCAGACCCTGCGGCGCAGGCGGCTGTTGTGCTCACCGATGCCTCCCGTGAAGAATATGGCATCCACTCCGTTCATCTCCGCGACATATGCCCCGATGTACTTGATCATCTGGAAGGTCAGCATCTTGAGGGTAAGCTTGGCCTGGCGGTTGCCTCCGTTGGCGAGCTCGTCGAGCTCCCGGGCATCGGAAGTCTTCTCCGAAACACCGAGGAATCCGCTCTTCTTGTTGACAAGGTCATACATCTGGTCAGGACTCAAGCCTTCCTTCTTCATGATGTAGAGGATGGCATTAGGGTCTATGTCGCCGCACCTGGTCCCCATTATGAGACCCTCCAGAGGAGTGAGACCCATCGAAGTGTCGATGGACTTGCCGTTCTGGATGGCGGTGATGGAACTGCCGTTACCGATATGGCAGGTGATGATCTTGGAATCAGCGAGATCGATACCTACCATTCCGGCTCCCTTGGCAGCCACGAACTGATGGCTGGTTCCGTGGGCACCGTAGCGGCGGATGTGGTATTTATCGTAATACTTGTAAGGGATTCCGTACATATAAGCCTGAGGCGGCATCGTCTGATGGTATGCCGTATCGAATGTCACGACCTCCGGAACGTTCGGAAGGACTTCCTGGCATGCCCTGATACCGAGCAGATGGGCCGGGTTGTGGAGCGGAGCGAAATCGCAGCAGAATTCTATCTTGGACATCACGTCCTCGTCCACGATCGCGCTGCCGGAGAAGAAGTCCGCACCTTGGACGATCCTGTGGCCGACAGCCTCGATGTCGTCGAACGACTTGAGGACACCGTAATCCTTGTCCACGAGGGCATCCAGGACCAGCTGCATTCCGACTTTATGGTCAGGTATCGGAAGGTCCTTGACAACCTTCTCCTTACCTGCAGGAGTATGCTGGAGACGTCCCGACTCCAAGCCGATCTTTTCAACTATTCCTTTAGCAAGGAGATCATAGACATCGTCGCTTCTCATATCAAGCAGCTGGTACTTGATGGAGGAACTTCCGCAATTGATAACAAGAATAATCATTCGATTCGAAAAATTAAGTTTCAGCGGACAAATATAAGAAATTAATAACTATTTTTACGAATATTTGGGACATCGGTATGGCAGAGGCGAGAGACATCGGAGGGATAAGTGTTCCGTTTGCGGCAGGCGTCGCAGCGGGTGCCGCCGTCTTCCCCGGAATCCTCCGGATATCCCCGTTCCTTCCTTCTCTTCTCGCCCTTTCGATATTCGTATTCACGGTCATCGCATTCCGTTCTTTCGACGGGAGCACTCCCCTCCCCGCCATAAGGCTCACATTCGCCGGATTATTCCTGGCGGCCGGTCTATTCTGCGCCGCGAATGCCAGGCTCGCTTCAGGGATCCCTGACTCGGGCGGCCCGCTTTCTGACTTGGCTTCCGGAAGCGTCAGGGCACTCCGAGGGTGCATAGACGCCATCCCCTACCCGGACAGCGGAACGGGTGGCTTGGTCCAGGCCTTGGTCACCGGAGACAGGAGCAGCCTGGACCGGCACGTCTTGGATACATTCAGATCCAGCGGGGCTTCGCATATCCTGGCACTCTCAGGGCTTCACCTGGGTATCATATACCTGATCCTCATACGTATCTGCGCCCCTTTGGGAAACAGTCCGGCAGCACGCAGGGCCAAGTTCATCCTCATCCTGACCCTGAGCGGTTTCTACTGTCTGATGACCGGGGCGCCTCCATCCATCGTCAGGGCATTCCTGTTCATCACCATAAACGAGACGGCAAAACTCTCCGGAAGGAAGAAAGAACCGGCAAGGGTACTGTTGGCAGCGCTGACCGTGCAGCTCGCCCTTCAGCCGGAAGTGGTCACATCAGTCGGCTTCCAGCTTTCCTATCTCGCAATGACGGGCATAACCCTCCTCTATCCACGCCTGGAAAAGCTGTATCCGGAACCGGAAGGCAAAGGATGGAAATCTATCGATCCGTTCAGGAGGATATGGAAACTGGCAGTGATGTCATTGTCCTGCCAGGTATTCACCGCCCCACTGGCCTGGTACCGTTTCCGTTCTTTCCCGGAATATTTCCTCCTCACCAACCTCATCGCACTTCCACTGACGAGTGCGATCGTGGTCCTTTCTGTGACCACGATCGCCTTGAGTGCAATGGGATGCTGTCCCCTATTTCTGGTAATCCTTGACGATCACGCGGTGAAACTGCTCGTTTCCTGCCTGGAAATCATCAGTTCGATGTGATCGGAGACTGGCTGCGTATCCTGTAGGAACGGAGACCGTAGCACAGCACTATCAGGAAGCAGACCAGAGGAAGGATGAAGGAAACATTCACGGCAGGATGACCGAAGATCTCGTGCTTGTCGATGATCATTCCCTGGAGCGGAGGCATAATGGCTCCGCCCACGATGGCTTCCACGAGGAACGCCGCACCTAGGCTGGCATCCTGGCTGTCAACGTTCTCCAGCGCGATTCCATAGATGGTCGGGAACATCAGTGACATAAAGGCGCTGATACCGATAAGGCAGTAAAGGCCACCCTTCCCGACAATCAGTATCGCTCCAGCGGCACATAGGGCGGCACCGGTAGCGAAGATCGCCAGCAGGCGGCTCGTATTGACATACTTCATCAAGGCCGTGGCGATGAACCTTCCGCAGAGGAAAAGCCCCATAGCGATGATATTGTACGTCTGGGCCGTCGCCTTGTTTATCCCGAGGTTGTCCGCATACTGGATGATGAACGTCCAGGTCATTATCTGTGCCGCCACATAGAACATCTGTGTCAGGACGCCCTCGCGGTAAAGCTTGTTGCGCCACAGGTTTGAAAGAGTCTGGCGGGTGCTGTTGACCTTCTCCGGCTCAGCCTCGGTCTTCGGGACCTTGGCGCAGGCGATGACGATTAGCACCGCCAGGACGATCAGGCCGATCACGACATAAGGATTACGGATGATGGCCAGGTCGTGCAGGCGGATGTCCGCTTTCTCAGCCTCGGAAAGAGCCGGGAATATGATGTTCCCCGCCGCATCCCTCTTGTCGGAGAGGAGCTGGGGTAGCACGATGAAAGAAGCCACGCTCATTCCCAGGAGGGAACCCATAGGATTGAACGACTGTGAAAGGTTCAGCCTTCGGGTAGCATTCTCCTTGGATCCCAGGGAAAGGATGAACGGGTTCGCCGTCGTCTCGAGGAAAGCCAGGCCGAAAGTCAGGATATAGAGCGAAATGCAGAAGAAAGAGAACTGCTGGAACTGGGCTGCCGGTATGAACAGGAAAGCCCCGATGGCGTAAAGCGCAAGTCCCATCAGGATTCCGCTCTTGTAACTGTGCTTGCGGATGAACAGGGCCGCCGGTATGGCCATCGTGGCATAGCCCCCGTAAAAGGCGAACTGCACCAGCGAAGCCTTTGCCGCAGACAACTCCATCACCGTCTGGAAGGCCGCCACCATCGGGTTGGTGATATCGTTGGCGAACCCCCAGAGGGCGAAAAGGGTCGTGATCAGGATGAAGATGAAAAGATACTTCTTTTCAACCAGCGGAGTCTTAGTCATAACCGTTACTTGTAGATAGGACCGAAGTTGGCGCAGGCACGGAAGTCAGCACCTTCCTTGTCCATTCCGAATGCGTTCCAGGCTGCAGGGCGGAATATCTCGGAATCAGCCACGTTGTGCATGCATACCGGAATCCTGAGCATCGATGCCAGGGTGATCATATCCGCTCCGATGTGGCCGTAGGAAATAGCGCCGTGATTGGCTCCCCAGTTGTTCATCACGCTGTAAACATCCTTGAAGGCATCCTTGGAAGGATCGAGGCGAGGGGTGAACCAGGTGGTCGGCCAGGTCGGATCCGTCCTCTTGTCCAGGACATCGTGGATCTCCGGATCGATGTTCACGACCCAGCCTTCGGCAATCTGAAGCACAGGACCGAGTCCATCCACGATATTGACCCTCATCATAGTCGCAGGGAAGTCTCCCTTGGACACGAAATGGATGGAATATCCGCCGCCACGGAAATAGTCGCGGTCCGCAGGCATCCACCAGCAATTCTCGAGGCACTTCTTCTCGTCCTCATCGGTCATTTCCCAGAAAGTCTTCATACAAGGCTTTCCTTCAGCGTCGGTGCTCTGCCCGCAGCCGTCCATCGTGGTAGCGCCGGAGTTGATAAGATGGATGATACCAGGGGCGGCCTTGCCGGTAAGTTCCTTTCCGGTAACCCTCTTGACAGCCTCGGGGCTCCAGTAGGTACGGACGTCCGAGAATATCTGAGGGAGATTGGTCATCAAGTGGGCAAGCAGCATCGCAGTACCGTTGAGCGAGTCGTTCTCGGTAGCGAGCACGGTAGGCTCACGGCGTCCGTTCCAGTCGAAGTTGGTATTCAGGAGAGTCTCCGTGAAATCTCCGTTAGGCATCCAGTCGGTCCACTGGCGCTGTCCCTGGAAACCTCCCGCGATGGCGTTGTGTCCGAGGGCTTCCTCCTTGAATCCCATCTCCTTGAGCTTCGGGTTTCCGTGCATAAGGTCCATCACGATGAGGGTCATCTTGACTACGAAATCCCAGTCCTTGTCCTTCTCCTCGCGGGTCTTCTGCTTCTCAGGGGAATTCTTGTCCCAGCCCTCGTTAGGCATACAGTACTTCTCGACCCAGGCCTTGGCCTTCGCATATTCCTCCTTGTCGTAGATACCGAGGTCCATCCTCCTGAGGATCTCCACTTCATCCACGCTTTCGTTCCTCATTCCGAGATACTTCTGGAAGAAGCCGCAGTCCACGATGGAACCGGCGATACCCATCGTCACGCTACCGATCGAGAGATATGACTCCCCTCTCATCTCGCCGACAGCCACGGCTGCCTTGGCGAAGCGGAGAATCTTCTCGGCTACGTCCTCAGGAATGGAGTTGTCCTGGATGTCCTGTACATCGTGGCCGTAGATACCGAATGCAGGAAGTCCCTTCTGGGCGTGTGCAGCGAGCACGGCGGCAAGATAGACAGCGCCGGGACGCTCGGTTCCGTTGAATCCCCACACGGCCTTGGGCCAGAGCGGATGCATATCCATCGTTTCGGAGCCGTAGCACCAGCAGGACGTAACAGAAATAGTCCCCCAGACCCCTTCTTTCTCGAATTTCTCCGCACAGGCGGCACTTTCGGCGACGCGGCCGATCGTACTGTCCGCGATGACGCACTCGACAGGAGTCCCGTCGCTGTACTTCAGGTTGGAAGAAATGAGTTTCGCCACGTTCGCGGCGAGGGTCATCGTCTTTTCTTCAAGACTTTCACGTACACCGCCCTGGCGACCATCTATGGTCGGGCGGATTCCGATTTTTGGATGCTTCATATTATCAGATCTTTAGTGTTGTTGAATTATCTTTTCAAAAACGAGAGTATCCTGTCTCCCAGCGGCTTGTCCGGATTCTTCCAGACAGGCATGTCGTTCTTGCGGCTGGTAAGGGCAAGCACTCCCGGAGCGATGACCCTCGCTATCCCTGCCTTCGCCACCTTGGCCCCGCAGCCGTAGTCTAGGAAACGCCTGTGTATTATGTCGGAAGGATTGTCCAGGCTCGAAACGACCGACCCGGGAACCATCGTCAGGGAAAGGTCGTAAAGATAGCACGGGACCGGTATGGTGGGGTCGGGCTCTATCAGCCTGCCCCTCTTGTTGCGGCCTCCGAACAGCAGGGACTTGTCATCCCCGGCAACGGTTCCCGCAATCACGGCTCTGTTACGCAGGAATCCTGAATTCTCGAAGAAAGCCTCCAATGCTCCCTCGGTCAGCCTCAGGCCATAATCCATCCAGATGTAGAAATCGAACTTCCCCTCGAGCGCCTTCTCCCATACGGCAGGGCAGCCGGCTTCCCCTTCGTTGTTGATGAACATCGAAAATGAATGCTTGCCCCGGGCTGCTATCGCCTCCATCTGCTTCTGGCACTCTTCCAGGGAACCCGAACTCCGGTCGTCCCCATCGTGGATAGTTATGATTATGGCAACAGTGGACATATTCCCGTCAATCAAGTTTCAAGACTGCCATAAACGCGCTCTGCGGCACCTGTACGGTACCGATCTGACGCATCCTCTTCTTGCCTTCCTTCTGCTTCTCGAGCAGTTTCCGCTTACGTGTAACATCTCCTCCATAGCACTTGGCCGTGACATCCTTGCGCACCTGGCGCACCGTCTCCCTGGCGATGATCTTGGCTCCGATCGCCGCCTGGATGGCAATGACGAACTGCTGGCGTGGTATGAGTTCCTTGAGTTTCAGGCATATCTTCCGGCCGAATTCATAGGCGTGGTCTTCGTGGATCAGGGTGGACAGGGCATCGGCCGGTTCCCCGTTCAGGAGGATGTCCAGTTTTACAAGCCTCGCCGGTCGGAAATCTATGAGATGGTAGTCGAAGGAAGCATAGCCCTTGGATATGGATTTCAACTTGTCGTAGAAATCGAACACTATCTCGGAAAGAGGCATGTCATAGGTCAGCTCAACCCTGTCGGCAGTTATGTAATGCTGCCCGATCAGCGTACCCCTCTTGTCCATGCACAGCTTCATTATCGGGCCGTAGAAATCCGTCTTGGATATGATCTGAGCCCTTATGAAAGGCTCTTCTATGTGGTCTATCAGGGTAGGAGCCGGGAGACCGGATGGATTATGGACGTCCAGGACGTCTCCCTGGGTCGTGTACACCTTGTACGAAACGTTGGGGACGGTGGTGATGACATCCATATTGAACTCCCTGAACAGGCGCTCCTGCACGATCTCCAGATGGAGCAGTCCCAGGAATCCGCAGCGGAAACCGAATCCCAGGGCAAGCGACGACTCCGGCTCATATACGAAAGAAGCATCGTTGAGCTGGAATTTCTCGAGCGTCGCCCGGAGCTCTTCGAATTTGTCGGCCTGGACCGGATACATTCCGGCGAACACCATCGGTTTCACTTCCTCGAACCCTGCGATCGCCTTGTCGCAAGGCCTGGCGGAATTGGTTATGGTATCTCCCACCTTGACCTCCACCGCTTTCTTGATACCGGATATGATATAGCCTACATCACCCGTGGATACCTTCCCGGTAGGGCATAGTTTCATCTTGAGGATGCCGACTTCCTCGGCGTCATATTCCATCCCGGTAGCGACGAACTTCACTTTGTCGCCGGAAGAGATCGAACCGTTGATGACCTTGAAATATGCGATGATGCCCCTGAACTGGTTGAATACGGAATCGAATATGAGTGCCTGCAGAGGTGCGTCCGGATCCCCTTTCGGAGCCGGGATGCGCTCCACGATAGCGTCCAGCAGCGGCGGTATCCCCTCCCCGGTACGGGCAGAGACTTTGAATATATCTTCGTGGCTGCAGCCCAGCAGGTCCACTATCTGGTCCGCCACGACTTCGGGCTGGGCTGAATCCATATCGATCTTGTTCAGCACCGGGATGATTTCCAGTCCGTGGTCCACGGCCAGGTACAGGTTCGAGATGGTCTGAGCCTGGATACCCTGGGAGGCATCGACAACCAGGAGGGCTCCCTCGCAGGATGCGATGGAACGGGAGACCTCGTATGAGAAGTCCACGTGCCCCGGGGTGTCGATCAGGTTGAGGATGTATTTCTCACCCTTGCTGACATACTCCATCTGGATCGCGTGGCTCTTGATCGTGATCCCCTTCTCTTTCTCAAGGTCCATATCGTCCAGGACCTGGGCTTCCATATCCCTGGCGGACAGGGTCTGGGTCAGCTCGAGAAGCCTGTCGGCTAAAGTGCTCTTGCCGTGGTCGATGTGGGCTATGATGCAGAATTTCCTGATATTTTTCATAATTGCAAAAATAAGCAAATTGTCGTACATTTGAAAGATTGTAGACGTTCACGAACTTGACAGACCAGGAAATAATCCAGCTATTCAAGGATGGACAGCAGGACAAGGCTTTCAACGGGATAGTAGGCTCCTACGGCGAAAGGTTGTACTGGCATGTCCGGCATTTCGTGTGCAGTCACGAAGACACCGACGACCTGCTCCAGGACATATTCCTGAAAGTCTGGAACTCACTCCCCGGCTTCCGCGGGGAATCCAGCCTGTATACCTGGCTTTACAGGATAGCTACCAACGAAACCCTCAACTACCTGCGGAAACAGAGAATCCGCTCGGCCCTCCAGTTCGAAAGCCTTACTTCCGAAATGGACAGAAGGATCGACGAGGATCCTTTTTTCGACGGAGATTCGCTGCAGAGGGAACTCTCCAAGGCGGTTGCCAAGCTTCCCGACAAGCAGAGGACGGTATTCATAATGCGCTATTTCGAGGATACCTCCTATGAGGATATTTCCGAAATACTGGGAACGTCGGTGGGGGCCCTGAAAGCCTCATACCACTTCGCCGTGGAAAAGGTAAAGGCAGAACTGAAAAAAAATACCGGCAGGTATTAAACCCTGATAACACATATATGTCAAATAACTGAAAATGAATACAGGAAAGGAAATATTCGAGAAAGTCGGGAAACCTGCTTTCAGAGTACCGGACGGGTATTTCGAAGGGCTCGGGGAACGCCTCGGGAGGATCCCTTCGGAGCACTCCCGCACGGAGGTCGGGCCTTGGACGAAGGTCAAGCCTTACCTTGCACTGGCAGCCTGCTTTGCCATCGCTTTCGCCATCGGGACAACCGTCCTGAAGACAACAGCTTCGAAACAGTCAGCAGACCAGCCATACAGTGAGATATTCGCAGATATGGTTTCCGTCTCCCAGCCAGACCTGTTCATCCTTGGGCTGTACAATGAGGACAATCCACTGACTGATGACGACATAATCGACTACCTGATCGAAAGCGGCGTATCGGCAGAACAGATTGAATATACCAGACAAGAAGAATAACGGAATATGAAAAGGATAATTACGGTGGCCCTGGCAGCGGTACTGATCCTGCTCTCCGCCACGAGTGCCCAGGCACAGGAAAAGAAAAGCAAGAAGTTCGTACAGGACAAGTGGAAGATCGAGAAGATAGCATTCCTCACGGATGCCATGGAGCTGACTTCCGCCGAAGCCGAAAAGTTCTGGCCGGTGTACAACAAAGCCGAGGCAGAAAAGAAGGCGTGCTGGAAGATGACCATGGAAGCTTACAAAGCCCTGGAAGCCGCACTGGATGCCGGAAAGGACGAGAAGGAAACAGCCGCCCTCCTGGACAAGTACATAAGTGCCGTCCAGAGCGGAAAGACCATCGATGAGAAATACGTCTCCGAATACAGGAAATTCCTCTCAAACAGGAAAGTTGCCAAACTGTTCATCGCAGAAGAGGCATTCAGGCGTCAGCAGATAAACCGGCTTAACAAATAATTATTGAAGTAACAGATTATTAATCAGGATAAAAATGGTAAGGTTAGTTTGATTACAACAAATAGTCTGTTACCAGGGAAGCATGCTGTGAAGTACGCTTCCCTTCTTTATTTGTCAGCTCCATCTCCGACTCTTCCGCTACCGTGGCAGGCTGCCCGGGCAACCTGCGTCTGAACCTGACGATTATCCGGGAATAAGGTTTTCCCTCCTTCGTACGTATCCTCAGTATCCTCCACGGAACGAATCCGCACATCCGCGCGAACCTCATAAGTTGTGCTTCGGCATCGGCAGGCAGGATCATCGACACCCGGCCTCCCGGAGCGAGGTTGGCCGATGCATATTCAAGTATTTCCCTGTATGACAGCGTGTCACCCGTGTGCCTGGCAGCATTGCGCCTGGCATCCGGGGCGGTAAGGGAATTGTCGAAGAACGGAGGGTTGGATACTATCAGATCAGGCTGTACGCGTCTATCAGGATCCGCCCTGGAATACTCCTGAAGGCTTGTTCCGAGCGCTTCCAAATGACTGCTCCAGGGGGAAGAGGCGAAGTTCCCGGCAGCCTCGCTTGCAGAAGGCCCGTCAACGTCAATGCCAAGTATCCCGAAGTCATCCCCGTACCGGGCGAGCTTCTGCGCCAGCATCAAGGCGACCACTCCGGTCCCTGTACCTATGTCCAGGACGGACCGGTCCTCGGGGAAAACCTCCGTCACGGCACCGAGAAGGACTCCGTCGGTGTTGACCTTCATCGCGGAGCGCTCGTTGACTACATCGAACTGCTTGAAACGGAATATTCCCATCTACGGGAAAGGTTTATTCATCCACGAACTGGCCGTCTCGCATAAACAGGGACCTGTCACACATACGTGCAAGGTCCGGATCGTGGGTGACGATCACGATGGTCTGGCCGTAATTGTCGCGGAGGTCGAAGAATAGCTTATGGATCTCTTCCTTGGTCCTGGTGTCGAGGTTGCCGGACGGCTCATCGGCGAAAAGGATGGCGGGATCATTGATCAGGGCCCTGGCGATGGCCACCCTCTGCTGCTCTCCGCCGGAGAGCTCCGAAGGCTTGTGGTCCATCCTCTCGGAAAGCCCCATATCCGAAAGCAGCCTTTCTGCCGCGGAATGGGCATCCTTGTCGGAACGGCCTGCTATGAAAGCCGGGATCATCACGTTTTCGAGGGCGGTGAATTCAGGCAGGAGATGATGGAACTGGAATACGAAGCCTATCTTGCGGTTCCTGAAGGAGGAAAGTTCCTTGCCCCCGAGACGGAGGACGGAAGTGCCGTCTATCTCCAGAGATCCTGCATCAGGGGTGGAGAGTGTGCCCAGGATCTGCAGGAGGGTCGATTTCCCGGCTCCCGAGGCCCCCATAATGGACACCACTTCGGATTTCCCGACCTGGAAATCTATTCCCTTCAGGACCTTCAAGTCCCCGAAACTCTTCTCTATGCCCTTTGCCTGGATGATCATAACCCGAAATTTGTACAAATATAATCAAAAAGGGAAAAAGAAAAGAGGATAACTTCGAAGTCACCTGGACTTGTCAGTCATCCTCTATTGTGTCGGGGTACAGTGACTCGAACACTGGACCCTCTGGTCCCAAACCAGATGCGCTAGCCAACTGCGCCACACCCCGAATGCCTTTCCCTCGGAAAAGGACTGCAAAGATATCCTAATTTTGGGAAATAGCAAAATTATTTTCAAAAAATCATCGGCCGCCGCCTCCGAATCCGCCGCCGGAGAATCCTCCTCCGCCGCCCCAGGAAGCCATTCCTCCGCCGCCTCCCCAGCGCATACCTCCTCCACCGGAGCCGGAACCTACAGGGTAGGATGAAGCTGCACCGTTGAATGAACGGGAAGTACTGTTGATCATATCCCACAGCACTACAGGGGTTACATCCTGCGTCTGTGAAGCGATGGTCTGGGACAGGGTGAAGTATTCAGGACATACCTTCTTGAAATCCTTGATGACCTGGTCGGCGATGCCGTAGAGCGAAGCGAAGATCAGGTAATTGTTCCAAAGTCCAACTTCAACCACACCGCGGTCCTGTATAAGGGTGAAGTCCTTGAGGAATTTCCGAAGTCCGAAGACTTCCCGCACATCCTTGGCTTCCAGGCCATATGGAGATGTCTGCTTCGGAAGCTTCTGCTGCCAGGCATACAACTTCTCCGAATGGGCATACGCCCACCTTTTCAACTCGTTCTGCTGGAGGATAGAATCATTGCCGGCCGCTTCCTTTATGAACCCGAATACCTCGGATTCCAGTTCAGAGTCGACATTGTGCACGGCGTCGTCCGGAACCTTGTATTCCTTGATCCTGAAAGCAGGTTTCTTGAGGTTCTGAGGCACGATCTCGAATGCACCCTTGTAGAAAAGACGCATTATGTAGGCCGCGGTCAGATTCTTCCTCTCGTCCTCGATCTTGCCTGAATACACCTCGAGGATGCTGCAGGCCTTCCTCAGATCGCCGTCGACCGGAACCCCGCGGAACCAATCGACATCCTTCATCTTCCCTCCCAGGAGCTCTTCCTTCTTCTTCTTGGCTTTCCACGCCGCACGGGCTGTACCTACGCCGAAAAGGACGAATATACCGACCAGGAGAAGATTGAAGATATTGAAGAAGAAGGCTGCGAGCCTATCCTTGAAAGACTTGTCCTGTCCGCTTTCCGGATCCGTGTAGTCGCTGCCCTCCATCGCCGTCTCACGCATCTGGTCGAAAGTCCGCTCTTCGGAAACGGCCGGAGTGAAGATCCCCTTCTCGAAACCGGCGAGGACTATCATCGCACTCTGCCTGGAGAACTTCTCGGAAGTCCAGGCCTTGACCGATCCCTCGAGCAGGTTGATCTCGCCCTTGTAACCGAATGCCCACACCCTGGTGTTGTCCGATGTCAGGATGGTGCCAGGCTTCCAGATCCTGAGGCTGACCTGCCTCGGAGGGGAGCCCTGCCCCCTGGTCACGAACATATGGTTGAAACCGTCCAGGTCGTCGTGACCCTTGACGAGATTTCCGAGCAGGTATTCTACGGTATAGACGTGAGGGCCGCTGCTTCCCACTCCCCAGCAGACCTCGTAACCGTTGGATTTCGTGACCAGACCGCACCTCCGGGCCTTGGCCTTGCGGGAGCGGTCCACATCCCACTCACCTTCGTTTACGAACCCGGCACCGGTCTCGTCGGTAACCTTCAGTCCACTGATATCCATATCATTGGAGAAAAGGTTATCCTTGACCAGATACCATTCGGTTATGTTGTCTGAAACGTCTATGTACCAGACCTCCGTCACTTCTGCGGAACCATTGTCCAGAAGCTTCACGTCGATCCTCAGGGAATCAACGTCGCTCTGGGCGAAAGATTCAGCGGCGGAAAACAGCAGGAAGACGCTCAGGAGTGCCTGAAGACGCCTCATCTTACTTGTTGTTGAATATGTCCGAAACAGAAGGAGCCTCTGATTTGGCCGGATCCTCCGGAAGGAGTTCGTGCGTGGTGAAACCGAGCATCTTCGCTACGATGTTCGAAGGGAACTGGCGCACCATCATATTCATTTTCGTGACGGAATCGTTATAGACCATCCTGCTGAGACGGACGTTCTCCTCATACTGGCGGATGCTGGCCATGGTGTCGGCGAACATCTGGTTTGCCTTGAGGTCAGGATAAGCTTCGGCGACTGCGTTCAGCCTGCTCAGGACTGACTGGATCGCATTCTCCTGATCGGCGACCTGCTCCGGGGTGGCATTGTTGACCCTTCTCTCGGAAATCACTTCCACAAGAGTGTCGTGCTCGTGCTTGGCATACTGCTTCGTCATTTCGACGAGGTTGGTGACAGCATCCCACCTTGTCTTCAACTGTACGTTGATCTGGCCGAATGCATTCTTCATCTTCTCGTCCAGGCTGACGAGGGAACGCTGGGTATTCCAGACATAGAGCCCGGCAATCACCAGCAAAGCGATTACAATAAGTGCTACCATAGCATTAACGGATTATTTACTTTAATGTTTTGTCTATCCCACCACCCAGACAAGCACGTGGTTGTCGAAGGTAATGTATTCAAGTTCGAAATCTTCCTCGTAACCGTCCTTGTGGATGAAGGTCGCGTCAAGTTCGCCCTCGTCCTTGAGGCGGAAACGGTCCACCTCTATCTGTTCGGCGAAATCCACGTGGTACGCGGACACTCTCTTGAATATAGCCTCCTTGGCGCACCAGTAGATAGCAAGCTGCTCGTTCTTCTTCTCGTCGTCCAGGTCATCGATCTCGTCCTCCGACAGAGCCTTCTTCTCGACCGATGAGAAATCCCGGTCAAGCGACTCGATGTCTATGCCCACGTCCTCGATGTCGTCGAGGATAACGGCGACATACTTGCGTGTATGCGAGATGCTTATGTTCGTGACCATATTCTCGAGATACGGCTTGCCGTTGTCGTGATGGCTCAGATATACCTTTTCACCGAACAACTCGCACAGGAGAGCCCTGACCGCAAGCCTCTGCTTGCGGAGCGACTCGTTGCTGATGAACGATATCTCTTCCATCTCGTCGTTAGGGACGGAAGCGAGCGCACGAAGTTCTTCTTCAGTCTCGGTTATCTGCCATACACCGATGACAGACCTTGTGTCTTCCAATTCTTTCTTTAGATATAGTGCCATACTTGTATCAGGTTCAGTTGATGGAAACGGTTACCTCCCCGCCAGGACAGCCTGCGGGCAGTTGGATTGCCAGATTTTGTTGAAATACGACAACGGATCCTCAGATCGGGGGTCCGCCTTTGATTTGCCGTCGGTATTTATAGAACTGGGAGGTTCCATCTAAATAAGTAGTTCTTAACTCCGCAAATATAATCATTTTTTGATTATCAAAGAAAATACCACGGAATTTGTTATCTTTGCCCTGCTTTGCTGAAAGCAAAACTGAAAAACACACAAACAGTATCTGATATGGGATTTCTTACAAATGAAAAACTGGTCATCGTCGGCGCAGCCGGAATGATCGGATCCAACATGGCCCAGACAGCGATGATGCTCAAGCTTACGCCTAACATCTGCCTGTACGATGTCTATGAACCGGGCCTCAAAGGTGTCGTAGCGGAAATGGCGCACTGCGCATTCGAGGGTGCTAACATCACCTGGACTACAGACGCCAAGACAGCTTTCAAGGATGCCAAGTACATCATTTCTTCCGGAGGAGCCCCTCGCAAGGAAGGTATGACCCGCGAGGACCTTCTCAAGGGCAACTGCCAGATCGCCGAGGAATTCGGAAAGAATGTCAAGAAATACTGCCCTGACGTCAAGCACGTCGTAGTCATCTTCAACCCTGCTGACCTTACAGGACTGGTGGTCCTCCTCCACTCCGGACTGAAGCCTTCCCAGGTAACCACCCTGGCAGCACTTGACTCTACACGTCTACAGACCGAACTTGCAAACGAGTTCAAGGTTCCTCAGTACAAGGTGACCGGAGCACGCACCTACGGTGGACACGGAGAGGCTATGGCCGTCTTCGCATCCAAGGTCAAGATCGACGGAGTTCCTCTTTCCAAGAAGAAACTCTCCGCAAAGAAATTCGAGGAGATCAAGCAGGCTACCATCCAGGGAGGATCCAACATCATCAAGCTCCGTGGCCGCAGCTCCTTCCAGAGCCCTGCCTACAACGCCGTGAAGATGATCGAGGCGGCGATGGGTGGCAAGAAATTCACGTGGCCTGCCGGAACATACGTTAACGACGGCAACTTCCACAACGTGATGATGGCTATGCCTACCGTCATCGATGCCAACGGTGTAAGCTTCAAGGAGCCTAAGGGTACCGCTGACGAGAAGAAGGCCCTCCAGGCTTCATACGAGCATCTCTGCAAGATGCGCGATGAAATCATCGATCTCGGTATCATCCCTGCAGTCAAGGACTGGAAGAAAGTCAACAAGAACCTCTAGGCTATCGCCGCGGAAGGTAAGACCCACAAAGAAGGCCGGCTCAGAAATGGGTCGGCCTTAATTATTGCAGGAAAGTTTCTGACAAGGCAGTTGACCTGTCAGAACTCGTTGTAATCAACTACCTGCTTGATTTCCTCATCTGAGAGGGCCCGCAGGGAAAGGTATATCCAATAGAAATCTCCTGTCCAGTATTCGTCACCGCATCCGCCGTGGAACAAGTAGACAGCATCGGATTCGCCGCCCCACGAAACCGGTTGGGACAAGCCTTGGACTCCATCGGTATAGGACCGCATACGGACCTTCCCGCCTCCGGCAATGGCTATGACGATGTTCGGAAGGGTACTGACTGTG
>JAGDBQ010000142.1 GCA_017958985.1 Bacteroidales bacterium | reverse complement strand
GGAAAGACCACGCTCGCCCATATCATCGCCAATGAAATGGGTGTAAATATGAAGATTACATCCGGCCCTGTCCTCGATAAGCCTGGTGACCTGGCTGGTCTGCTTACGTCGCTCGAGACGGGGGACGTCCTTTTCATAGATGAGATCCACCGTCTTTCCCCGGAAGTGGAAGAGTACCTGTATTCCGCGATGGAAGATTATGTCATAGACATAATGATAGACAAAGGACCAGGTGCTCGTTCTGTAAGGATAAGCTTGAACCCTTTCACTCTTGTCGGAGCTACTACCAGAAGCGGTCTGCTTACCGCTCCTCTCCGGGAGAGGTTCGGAATCAACTGTGCCTTGGAATATTATGATACTTCGGAACTTGTGAGGATAGTGAGGAGGAGCGCCAGGATCCTGAAGGTTACGATAGACGATGATGCCTCGAAGGAAATAGCTCTCAGGAGCCGTGGTACCCCGAGGATATCGAACGCACTTCTGAAGAGGGTGCGTGATTTCGCCCAGGTAATGGGTGACGGGCATATAGACTTGGATATTGCAAGATATGCCCTCAATAAACTGAAGATTGACAAGAGGGGGTTGGATTCCATCGACAACAAGATATTAAGGACTATAATAACAACATTCAAGGGAGGTCCGGTCGGAGCCAATACTATCGCAACAGCGATAAGTGAGGACCAGGGTACATTCGAAGAGGTATATGAACCATTCCTCATAAAGGAAGGTTTCATAGTCCGCACCCAAAGGGGAAGGATTGCTACTGAACTCGCTTACAGGCACTTGGGTCTGGATGCCGAACTTGAAGCTAATAAGATTGACAATGGCTCGCTATTCTAGGATTCCGTTAACTATCCTTCTTCTTTTCATCTCGATACAGGCCTTCTGCTGTACATCGGTTATCATTTCCGGTAATGCCAGGGCGGATGGTAGGCCGGTGATGTACAAGCATCGGGATACAGGAGAAGTGAACAACAGGATGCAGTGGTTCCAGGGACCAAAGTATTATTTCATTGCACTGGTCAATTCTTCCGCGAAGGAAGGAGAGGCTTGGGCAGGAACCAATTCAGCCGGATTCTGCATAATGAATACTGCAACCTATGACCTTAAGGATGACGATGTTCCTGATGATATGATGGATCAGGAAGGTAAGCTGATGTACAAGGCGCTGGGAGTATGTGCGGATTTGGATGACTTCGAGCATTTCCTTGATACTGTTCCGAAACCGTACGGTGTGGAAGCCAACTTCGGAATTATAGATTCACGTGGAGGTGCAGCTTATTATGAAGTAAACAACCATTCCTACCGCAGGTTCGACGTGGCTGATGAGCCCGGTGGATATATGGTTGTGACCAATTTCACCAGAAGCGGACGCGAAAAGGACAGGAAAGGTGTTGACAGGTGGGAGAAATGCAAGGAAATATGTGCAGGAATGGATATGTCTGTCGTAGGTCATAAGGAACTGTTCAACAATATATCCAGGTCAGGAAAGCCTATCCAGAGGGATATTTCTTCATCCGCTATCGTTTTCGAAGGGGTCCGCCAGGGAGAGGATCCGCTGAGGACCGTTGCCTGGACCATTCTTGGTTGTCCTTCGACTTGCATATATATACCTCTCAAGGTTTTCACGAGTGACCATATTCCTGCTTTCATGAAGGAATACAAGGACGGGGACAATGCGCAGATATGCAGCCAGGCTCTTGTCATAAAAGGTATCTATGGGTTTGAGCGTGGATGTATCCCTGAGTGTCAGGAGGTTGAAAAGTATGTGGACAGCAAATTCAAGATCAGGATGAATGGACCGAGGTATGATAAATTCATCAGGAAGGTATATTACAAATATAAACTCATGTACAGCCGCAAGTTGCCGAAAGTGGTCCATAAACTTGCTGACTTCGAGAAAAATGACTAAAATTGCAGACTGTAACACTAACCAGCAATAATACTACAAAAACATATTTCAAAATGGCCGATAAATTAATCTCAAAGATTCCTGACGGACCTTTGGCTGAAAAATGGACCAAAAGGAAATCTGAACTTCGTCTTGTCAATCCGAACAACAGAAGAAAACTGGAGATAATCGTAGTAGGGACCGGTTTGGGAGGAGCTTCCGCAGCTGCTTCCCTCGGTGAACTTGGCTACAATGTCAAAGTATTCTGTATCAGCGATTCTCCTAGAAGGGCGCATTCTATTGCCGCTCAGGGAGGTATCAATGCTGCCAAGAATTACCAGAACGACAACGACGCTGTCTACCGTCTTTTCTATGATACCATCAAAGGTGGTGACTACCGCAGCCGCGAAGCCAATGTGTATCGTCTTGCTGAAGTAAGCGCTGCCATTATCGACCAGTGCGTTGCGCAGGGTGTTCCTTTTGCCCGTGAATACGGCGGATACCTTGCCAACCGTTCATTCGGAGGTGTTCAGGTAAGCCGTACTTTCTATGCGAGGGGACAAACCGGACAGCAGCTCCTCCTCGGTGCCTATGCAGCCCTCAACCGTCAGATTGCAGCCGGGACAGTGACCAGTTATCCTCGTCACGAGATGCTCGACCTCGTTATGATCGACGGACAGGCAAAGGGTATCATAGCCCGCAACCTTGTCACAGGAAAACTTGAAAGATTCGGAGCTCACGCAGTGGTTATCGCCACCGGAGGATACGGAAACACTTATTTCCTTTCTACCAATGCGATGAATTCCAACGGTTCTGCCGCCTGGCAGTGCTACAAGAAGGGAGCATATTTCGCCAATCCTTGCTTCGCACAGATCCATCCTACCTGTATTCCTGTACACGGTGACCAGCAGTGCAAGCTGACCCTTATGTCCGAATCCCTCCGTAATGACGGAAGGATCTGGGTTCCAAAGAAGATGGAAGATGTCTTGAGGCTTCGCAAGCACGAAGTAAAGCCATCCCAGATTCCTGAGGAAGACCGCGATTATTATCTCGAGCGCCGTTATCCTGCATTCGGAAACCTTGTTCCAAGGGACGTTGCTTCACGTGCCGCCAAGGAGCGTTGCGATGCCGGCTACGGTGTCAACGAGACAGGACTTGCCGTATTCCTTGATTTCTCCGACGCTATCAAGAGACTCGGACACCAGAGGGTGCAGGAGCGTTACGGCAACCTCTTCGATATGTATTATAAGATCAATAATGTCAGCCCGTGGGAAGAACCTATGATGATTTATCCTGCTATCCACTATACGATGGGTGGAATCTGGGTTGACTATGATCTTCAGACCACCATCCCTGGTCTGTATGCGATTGGAGAGGCTAATTTCTCCGACCACGGTGGAAACCGTCTTGGTGCATCTGCCCTTATGCAGGGTCTTGCAGACGGCTACTTCGTACTCCCTGTAACCATCGCCGACTATCTTTCCAACAAGTTCGCCGAGCCTAAGACCGACATCAACGATCCTGCCTTCGAGCAGGCTGAGAAGGATGTCCAGGCCAGGATCGACCGTCTCTTCGGTATCAAGGGTAAGCAGACTGTCGATTCGATGCACAAGAAACTCGGCAACATTATGTGGGAATATGTAGGAATGGCCCGCAGCGAAGAAGGTTTGAAGAAGGCTATCGAAGAGATAAAGAAACTCAAGGCAGAATTCTACGAGGATGTATGCGTACCGGGGAACCAGGGAGAGTTCAACCAGGAACTTGAAAAGGCCCTGAGGCTTGAGGACTTCTTCGAAATCGGTGAACTGATGGCTCGCGACGCTCTCAACAGGAACGAATCCTGCGGAGGTCATTTCCGCATCGAGAGCCAGACAGAAGAAGGTGAAGCCAAGAGAGACGATGCCAACTATATGTATGTGGCAGCTTGGGAATATAAGGGTGAAGACAAAGAGCCTGAACTCCACAAGGAACCTCTCAAATACGAGTTCATCGAGGTTAAAACCAGAAATTATAAAGACTAATCGGATATGGATTTCAATCTTAAGATATGGCGTCAGAAGAACGCCCGGGAAAAGGGTCATTTCGAGACCTATCACATTGCAGGAATCGAGGAGGATGCTTCGTTCCTGGAGATGCTTGACATCCTGAACGAACAGCTGATCCGTGAAGGAAACGATCCGGTTGCGGTTAAGAGAGGTTGCCAGAGCAGCGGTCCGGTTTCATTCGACCACGACTGCCGCGAAGGTATTTGCGGAGCTTGCTCCCTCTATATTGACGGCCGTGCCCACGGTCCGGACGACCACGTCACTACCTGCCAGTTGTTTATGCGTCATTTCAAGGACGGCGCTACTATAACGGTAGAACCGTTCAGGAGCCCGGCTTTCCCTATCATCAAGGATTTGGTAGTGGATCGCAGTGCTTTTGACAAGATCCTGCAGGCCGGAGGATTCATCTCCGTACGTACAGGTGCTGCCCAGGACGCCAATTGCATCCTTATCCCTCACGAGAAGGCTGAAAAGAGTATGGATGCTGCTGCCTGCGTCGGTTGCGGCGCTTGCGTGGCTACTTGCAAGAACGGCTCGGCTATGTTGTTCGTAGCTGCCAGGGTCAGTTCACTTGCATTGCTTCCTCAGGGTCGCCCGGAAGCTGCCAGAAGGGCAAGGAATATGGTCGCAAAGATGGAGGAACTTGGTTTCGGAGGTTGTACCAATACTCGCGCCTGCGAAATGGAATGTCCTAAGGGAATATCCATCGAGCACATTTCCAGGCTCAACAGGGAATTCCTCTCCGCAAAGTTCTCTGAATAGATTACAGAAATACCTGTATCATAATCAATAAGGGCCGGCTTTCATCAGCCGGCCTTTTTCCTCGTCATCCCCGACTTGTTCGGGGATCTCCGTCATTCCCGACCCGTTCGGGAATCCCCCACGTCATTCCCGACTTGTTCGGGAATCCATTCCGCCAGCGGCTGCAACACCGGGCGCTTGCTGCTTCGCAGCCCTGTACGGGTAAATGCGCCCTAAAGTTGCAGCCGACTGACGACTTAGACCTAAGAGGCGCGACGGCGAAGCAGGGATCCCCGGTCGAGCCGGGGATGACGGTTGAGCCGGGGATGACGGTCGAGCCGGGGATGACGGTCGAGCCGGGGATGACGGTTGGGTCGGGGATGACGGTCGAGCCGGGGATGACGTGTTATGGTCAGCGGGAATACTACTGGCAGCAGATTACTTCGGCCATCATACAGCGGGCTGAACCACCGCCGATATTCTCGATGCAGGGAATATCGACAGGAATAATAGTACTGTTTTCCCCTATAACGGCCAGCTGGTCTTCGGTCAGGATATCTCTTGCGGTTTGAGACATAACCACGAATTTCTCACCACGTAAATTCTTTACTTCCAAGATGTTCCCGGCAAAGTGACACATCTGTCCATAAGAAATTCCAACCACCTTCTTTCCGGCCTCCGACAAACAGGATTCAACTTCCGAGAGTTCTTCAGGAGAAAGGATTACATCCTTGCAGAGAATAGCAAAACTTTCTCCGATCGACATAACTACATTGGTGTGATACACCGGGCTTCCGCTATTGTCGACGGCATCGAACACTATCGGACGGTATCCCAGACCATTGCAGAATTCATTCAGAACAGCCTCGGAGGTACGAGGAGAACGACAGGCATAGGCCACCATCGATTTCCTGTCCAGGACCAGACTTCCCGTCCCTTCCAGGAATTCTCCCTGTTCTTCCCATCCGGACAAATCCAGGACATTCTTTGTCCCGGCAGCCTCCATTATGGTCTTTATTACTCTCGGATCGCGTTCTTCACGACGGTTAGGCGCCAGCATAGGATAAAGCACCAGGGTTCCGTCTTCGTGGGTGGAAAACCAGTTGTTAGGGAATATGGAGTCGCAGGTTTCCGGTTCCGGGGTGTCCTCTACCACGATGACAGGTATGTCGTATTCCTTGAGCGAACATACCATTCTGTCGAATTCCTCAAGCGCCGAAGCCTGCGGATCCCGTCCCTGTATGAACTTCTGAAAATGGTTGCTGGCTGCAGTCTGGATATTGTAGCCGAAACGCACAGGCCTGACCATCAGAAGTTTGGTGATATGGCTCATATTGCTACCAGAGGAAATTGTTGAAAGGATAGCGCCCGGCGTGGATTTCCGCGACCATCTTGTAAATATCGTTCCTCAGCTTCTCTATATTGGTCTTGTTTATGGCCGACATAAAGATGCAAGGCGTCTTTTCCTGAGCGATCCAACTGTTTTTCAGCTCTTCCAGGGTTAAGTTCTCCTTACCCTTCGGAGTAAGAGAAAACTCATCATATTCCTCGTAGGTATATGCATCTATCTTATTGAATATCACATATACCGGCTTGTCGGCGGCACCTATGTCCCGGAGAGTCTGCTCCACCACAGCCATCTGCTCTTCGAACCCGGGATGCGAAATGTCCACGACGTGCAGCAGGATGTCTGCCTCGCGGACCTCATCCAAGGTACTCTTGAAAGCTTCCACCAGTTGCGTAGGCAGCTTCCTGATGAAACCTACCGTGTCGCTCAGCAGGAAAGGGACATTCTCGATGACGACCTTCCTGACCGTTGTATCCAAGGTTGCGAATAGCTTGTTTTCGGCGAATACGTCCGATTTTGCCAGCAGATTCATTATGGTGCTTTTCCCTACATTGGTGTAGCCCACCAGGGAAAGCCTGACCATAGACCCCCTGTTGCTCCTTTGGGTAGCCATCTGGCGGTCAACCTTCTTCAATTGTTCTTTAAGGAGGGAAATCCTGCTCTTGACGATACGGCGGTCGACTTCTATCTGGGTTTCACCCATACCTCCTCGGGTACCCATACCTCCCCTCTGCCTCTCAAGGTGGGTCCACATTCCAGCCAGTCTCGGAAGCATATAATTATATCTTGCCAGCTCCACCTGCATCTTGGCATATGAAGTCTTGGCCCTTTGGGCGAATATTTCCAGGATGAGGCTTGTACGGTCTATTACGGAACTGCATTTGATCACCTTTTCGATGTTCCTTTGCTGCATTCCGGTAAGCTCGTCGTCGAAGATGACATATGAAATCTCGTTTTCTTCGCAGTAGGAGGCTATCTCTTCGAGCTTTCCGCTTCTTATATATGTAGCCTTCTCGGGTTTGTCAACCCTTTGAACGAACTTCCTGTCCCCGGTAGCCCCAGCGGTCTCAGCAAGGAATTCCAACTCGTCAAGGTATTCAAACACCTTGCGTTCGTCATCGTTCTGCTTGATGATACCTACGAATACGGCCTTTTCAGTTTTCAGATTATCTGCCATTGTCAGTAAAAAAGGCCATCCGGTTGGGGACGGCCTTTTCGTTTTTTTAAATTGGTTCTATCTAAGCTGGAAGATAACAGGGAATGTGTATGTTACCTTCACTGCGCGGTCACGCTGCTTGCCTGGCTTCCACTTCGGGGAGCTCTGGACAACCCTGACAGCCTCCTTGTCGAGAGAAGAATCGACACCCCTGAGAACCTTCACGTTGGTAACAGAGCCGTCCTTTTCAACAGTGAACTGGAGGGTTACACGACCCTGGACACCATTCTCCTTGGCAATCTCAGGATAAACGAGCTTCGAGTTGACCCACTTTGAGAATTCGTTGGCATCTCCGCCGTTGAAGGAAGGTTTCTCTTCCACAAGCTGGAAAGGAATAGCCTCTTCTTCAACAACTTCCTCTTTAACCTCTTCGACATAGTCCATAATCTCGACACCGAGGTTGGCATCGTCCTCAAGGCTCATAAAGTTGTCCTCGACCTTGATGTCATCCTCGACGATATCGATCTGGTCTGACAGGACCGGGACCTGCGGGGCCTCTGGTGGCGGAGGAGGAGTCTCCTGGGTAATAGGAACCATATCCTCTACTTCGACGACCTCTGCGTCGTTACCCAGATCGGCAAGTTTCTTTTCCTTTGTTCCGTAGGAGAATGCTCCCCAGACAAGCAGAAGGGCAAGTACTAATCCGATCTCGGTGAAGAGCAGCCTTCTGTTCTCAAGATTGGCTTTTTCGGTTTTCTTTACTTCCATATTCTGTGGTTTATTAACAATTCAATAGTATATATAGGCTACCAAAGGTATAAATAATAATTTTGATTTCAAATTTTTTGGATTATTAGTTGTAGATTTGTGTCAAATTCACTGCTATGGTAAGGTATTTCTGCGAGGATATAAAGTTCGAATTCAAGAACAAGCAGCTCAACAACAGGTGGCTGAAGATGGTGGCCGGGAGCGAAGTCAAGACCCTGGGAGACGTCTCGATCATCTTCTGTTCGGACAATTATATCCTCGATGTGAATATGAGGTATCTCCAGCACGACTACTTCACGGATATAATAACTTTCGATTACTGCGAAGGCAAGACCCTCTCCGGGGACCTTTTCATCAGTATCGATACCGTCAGGGAAAACGCCACCGAATATGGGGCGACATTCGAAGAGGAACTCAACCGGGTCATAGTCCACGGGCTGCTCCACCTTATCGGATATGACGACCGGACTCCGGAAGAAGCCCGGGAAATCCACAGCAAGGAAGACTATTACCTTTCACTCAGGGAGTCTCTTATCTAGCATTGTCGATGATACAGAACGAATACGATATCATTGTTGTCGGAGGAGGTCACGCAGGCTGCGAAGCTGCCGTGGCCGCCGCGAATATGGGCTGCTCGGTCCTGCTTGTCAACGCCGACCTCAGGAGCTTTGCGAGGATGTCTTGCAACCCGGCCGTCGGCGGAATAGCGAAAGGACAGATCGTTCGGGAGGTCGATGCCCTTGGTGGAATGATGGGATTGGTGACAGATGCCTCGACCCTCCAGTTCAGGATGCTCAACCGCTCCAAGGGTCCGGCAATGTGGAGTCCGAGGGCCCAGTGCGACAAACAGGAATTTTCCGAGCGCTGGAAGAATATTCTCCTAACTCATTGTAACATAGACATTTACGCGGATTTCACCACCTCTTTTCTCTTTGAGAATTCAAAAATCTGCGGCGTCCGGACGAATACCGGGGCAATTTTTAAATCTCAAGCCGTTATCCTGGCTGCAGGAACCTTCCTTAACGGCAAACTTTTCATCGGGCTCACTTCTTTCGAAGGAGGCCGGATCGGAGAGCTCTCTTCGTACGGACTGACGGAACAGTTGGTTTCTCTGGGTTTGACAACCGGTAGGATGAAGACGGGAACACCCCCAAGGATTGACATCAACTCGGTCGATACTTCCAAGTTGCTCGAGCAAATCGGCGACGAAGATCCGGAGAGGTTTTCCTTCCTTGACGTTCCTTCTTCCATCCAGGCTTCCGGAATACAGATGCCGTGTTATATCCTTCATACCAACACCAAGGTTCACGACATCCTCCGTTCCGGCTTTGACGAATCCCCTCTTCTTTCCGGAAAGATTACCGGAAAGGGACCGAGGTATTGTCCGAGTATCGAGGATAAGCTGAGAGTGTTCCAGGACAAGGAATCGCATCAGCTGTTCCTTGAGCCGGAAGGCAAGCATACTACCGAATACTATCTCCAGGGATTCTCCTCATCTCTTCCGCTCAAGACGCAGCTGGAGGCGCTTCATTCCATCGAAGGACTTGAAAACGCCAAGATATTCAAACCGGCATATGCGGTTGAATATGACTATTTCGACCCGACTCAACTTAAGGCCACCCTGGAACTCAAGGATATTCCGAATCTTTATCTGGCCGGCCAGGTCAACGGCACTACCGGTTACGAAGAGGCTGCCGCGCAGGGTTTGATCGCCGGAATCAACGCGGCCTTGAAGATCAAGGGAAAGGATCCGTTTATCCTTCGCCGCGACGAGTCTTATATCGGGGTTCTGATCGATGATCTTGTAACGAAAGGTGTAGACGAGCCATATAGGATGTTCACATCCAGGGCAGAATACAGGATACTCCTGCGACAGGACAATGCTGATTTCCGTCTTACGGAAAAGGCTTTCCAGATCGGTCTGGCCAGCGAAGAGCGTTACAATTTGATGTGTGAAAAGAAGGCACAGGCGGAAGAGCTGACCGGACGCTGTTGGGCAGAGAATCTTCGTGCAGACGTCGTCAACGGTTATTTGGAATCCTGCGGATCAGCAACTCTTTCCGAGTCCAAGAAAATCGCTGACCTGGCGGCGAGGCCGGAAGTAAAACT
>JAGDBQ010000141.1 GCA_017958985.1 Bacteroidales bacterium | reverse complement strand
ATGCCCGAACGGGTCGGGCATGACGGAGGGGTCGGGGATGCCCGAACAGGTCGGGCATGAAGGAGGGGGGGGGCGGGGATGCGCGAGCAGGTGGCTGATAACTCAGCCACCTGCCCGTAAACATCATATTATCAATATTACTTCAGGTTGACCCTGATTACGTAGTCGGTGTCCGGAAGATTGGCGGGGAGGGTGATGAAGAGGCGGTCCTTGACCTTCTTGAATACCAGAGGGTTGCCGTCACACAGGGCGGTCACAGCCTTAACCTTTGCCTTCTTGCATACCGGAATCTCCAGGACGGATCCGGGATTCTCGAATATGTGGAGATAGAAAGACTTAGGGTCCCCTAAAGGAGCCGTAGTGACACCCCAGGCCTGCTCCTCGAGAGGTCCGGGACCGCAGCCCTTGATGGACTCGCCGTTGACCTTCATCCATTCACCGATGCCCTTCAGCCTGTCGAGAGCAGCCTGAGGAAGCTCACCGCTGGCCTGAGGGCCGATATTCAGAAGAAGGTTCGTGTTCAGGGACACGCACTGCGCGAGCTTGCATACAAGATACTTGACGCTCTTGTAATCCTGGTCGGAGACACTGTATCCCCAGGAACGGTTCATCGTCTGGCACATTTCCAGAGGAAGCGTACCTACCTCCTGCCCTTCGGAGTAACCTTCCGTATTCTGTCCCGGGAGGTCCCTTTCGAACATCTGGAAGTCCTCCCCTTCAATCGGAAGGATATGATGGTTGTTCCCGATAAGGATATCCGGGTCGATGGAGTGGAGATACTCGTAGAATTCCGGCATCTTCCAATCGAACGGCACGCTGTCGCGCTTGTGGTCCCAGTAGCCGTCGAACCAAAGGGCACGGACAGGAGCGTAATTCTCAATCAGCTCCTTGCACTGGGCTTTCATGAAGGCAAGATAGTGGCCGTAGTCCTGCCTGTCGGTCCTGCGACCGGAAGCGCGGCCGGATTCTCCCAACGGGTAATCATCCCTGGTCCAGTCCAGGATGGAGTAGTAGAACTGGAGCTTGAGCCCCTGCTCGTGGCAGGCGTCGGCAAGTTCCTTGATCACGTCCCTCTTGAACGGAGTAGCATCGACTATGTTGTAGTCCGACTGCTTCGTGGCATACATGGAGAAGCCGTCGTGATGGCGCGAAGTGATGGTCACATATTCAGCGCCAGCATCCTTGAAGGCCTTCACCCAGCTTGAAGCATCGTAAGCCGCCGGATAGAAGCCGGAAGCCGCCTTTGCATATTCTTCAGCGTTGAGTTTCCCTGTATTCAGGTACCACTCGCCCTGGGCGTAGGAAGCATAGATTCCCCAGTGGAGGAATATTCCGAAACGCTCCTTGACGAATTCCTTCCTCGCCTGGATGTTGCCTTCAGACGGTATGTAAGCCTGAGCGAACGAAAAGGTCGAAGCAAGGAGCATCACTCCTGCGACGACAGCGGTCTTGATTGTCCTCATATCCTAACCTTTTTATACTCCGCCGAATGCACTGTAACCTCCGTCGACAGGAATCACGATTCCGGTCACGAAACTGGAAATGTCGCTGAGAAGGTAGAGCATAGTTCCTACCAGGTCCTCAGGCTCTCCGAACTTGTGGGTCGGAGTGTTGGCGATGATCTTGCGGCCACGAGGCTTCAGCTCGCCGGTCTGCTCGTCGGTGAGCAGGAAACGGTTCTGGTTGGTCAGGAAGAATCCCGGAGCGATGGCGTTGCAGCGGATGCCCGTCTGGGCGACGTGCACTGCATACCACTGGGTGAAGTTGTTGATGGCACCCTTGGCTGCGGAATATGCCGGGATCTTGGTCAGAGGGCGGAACGAGTTCATCGAGGAAACGTTGAGGACGTTACCCTTCCCTGCCTCGAGCATATCCTGGGTGAATACCATCGTCGCTAGCAGGGTCCCCTTGAAGTTGAGGTCGAACACGAAGTCGAAGCCTTCCATATCCAATCCATAGAAGGTATCGGCGAGGTCATCGTCCTGGCTCATCTGCTCCACCTTGCAGGTAGCCTTCGGAGAATTGCCTCCTGCGCAGTTGATCAGGAAATCTATCTTGCCGAGCTTGGCGTGGATCTCTTCACGCGCCGCTATGAGCGCCTCTTTGTCCAAAGTGCTGGCAGAGATGCCTATGCACTTGATTCCGAATTCCTTGGCGATCGCCTCGCCTTTCTCAGGGTTGTCCTTTCCCCTGCTGATCACGGCAAGGTTGACACCGGCTTCGGCGAGACCCCTGGTAAGGGCCATTCCGATAACTCCGAAGCCACCGGTGATAACGCAGTTCTTGCCTTTCAGGTCGTCGAATGAATATTTCATATCCCTAAATCTTTATTCTCCAAAAAGTCTTTTAATATGACGCTCGCACAGGTTCTCGATCACCTGCTCGGCGATGACCTCGCTGTGCTTCTCGAGAGCCGGATAGTACTCGTCCCCAAGCTCCGCGGCGATCTTGTAGCTCACGTGGATCAACTGGCGGAAGGACGGATTGTAGAGAGGATCCTCCTGATTATGGCGCATCGTGCGGGCGTAGGTCTGGGCATCCCACTTCGCCACCTCCTCAGGGGAAGGAAGCGCATCCACGTCCACATCGATTACCGTGGCATAAGGAACGGTCAGCTCTTCCATACGGCCGAGAGCGTTGACGTATATCTTCTTGGCAAGTTCGAGAGCCTTTGGATCAGCCACTGCCAGTCCGATGTTTTCTTCAAGCCAGGTAGTACCGGCGGTCTTGATGTGGATTCCCTTGTCGTACTTGCGGATCAGGCGGCCCATAATCGGATAGATGGAGAACTTGTCGGATCCGGAGTGGATGGAAAGCTTGAGGTTGTCGCACATCCCGAACTCCTTGACGGCGAAATCGATGACCAGGAGATCTTCCTCGAACTCCTTCTCGAAACGAGCAAGGTCGCCGCGGTAATCGACGCCCTTGTTGAAGCGCCCGGTGAACTTCGGAGCTATGGTCTGCGCAGGCACCTTCTCATCGGCCAGGGCGGCCAGGATGAAGAGCATCTCCAGCGGAGTCTGAGGATCGTTGACCTCATCCATGGAAACCTCGGTGACGAAATTGCCTTCGCCCTTGACCTCGGCGATGTGACGATAGATACGTCCGGCTTCACGGACGGCGAAAAGGAAGTGACCGGCTATCTCGCGGACCTTCTCCTCAGTCACCTCGAAAGGCTCCGCAATGCCGGGAATCTCTACCTTGCCGATGAAACGGCGGTGAGCCTCCACGAAAGCATCTATGTCCTCCGGGTCAGCCGGCTTGCCGATATAGTCGGCCACGTCGATAGTGAAGAAATCGGAAGCCTCGATGAACTTGTCCACATTGTTGAGGTTGATGTGGTCGGCATCCACGAAATACTGTCCCGCGTAGCCGAGTGCCTTTACCGCTGCATCAGCCTCCTTGCGGGTTTCCATCGGAACGGTATTCACGATCTGATGCTCACGGTTCGACTTGTTCCACACCGGGACGAAGTGCACCCCGAACTTTTCTTCAGCCTTGAGGAGGGCCCTAAGCTGGGCGACGCCCTCGTGAGAGAAGCGGTCGCCGACGCCGAATGAATATTTCTCTATTCTCATTTCTATTGTAGTGTTATTGATTATGCGATGTATGTTCCCGAGACGGTGTCGCCGCCGTGACCGGTCCAGTTAGTGTGGAAGAACTCCCCGCGAGGGCGGTCTGTACGCTCGTAGGTATGGGCGCCGAAATAGTCCCTCTGGGCCTGCAGCAGGTTGGCCGGAAGCCTCGAAGTACGGTAGCCGTCATAATATTCAAGAGCGGCGGTAAGGGTCGGGGCAGGGACACCGTTGGCGATGGCCTTGCATACGACGTTCCTCCATCCCTGCTGCGCCTGGGCCAGCTTCTCCGTGAAGAACGGATCGAGGAGTATGTTCGAGAGGTCAGGATCATTGTCGAATGCCTCCTTGATCTTGCCGAGGAATACGCTCCTGATGATGCATCCGCCCCTCCAGAGGAGAGCGATGCCTCCATAGTTCAGATCCCAGCCGTTGGCCTTCGCCGCAGCACGCATAAGCGTGAATCCCTGGGCGTAGGAAACCACCTTCGCAGCGAAGAGTGCCTTCCTGAGGTCCTCCAGGAATTCGGCGCGGTCTCCGCAATACTTCAAAGGCTTGGGACCCTGGAGTATACCTGAGGCGACAACCCTTTCGTCCTTCTGGGCGGAAAGGCAGCGAGCGTAAACGGATTCGCTGATCAAGGTGAGAGGAACCCCCTCGTCAAGAGCCGAGATGGCAGTCCACTTGCCCGTACCCTTCTGGCCGGCGGTATCGAGGATATAGTCGAGGACATAGTTGCCGTCTTCGTCCTTCTTGGCCAGGATATCCCTGGTAATCTCTATCAGGTAGCTGTCCAGGTCTCCCCTGTTCCACTCGGCGAAGGTCTCGTGCATCTCTTCGTTGGTCATTCCGAGCACATCCTTCATTATCTGGTAGCACTCGCAGATCAGCTGGATGTCACCGTATTCGATGCCGTTGTGGACCATCTTCACGAAATGACCGGCTCCACCCTGTCCTACCCAGTCGCAGCAAGGAGTACCGTCGGCAACCTTGGCGCTGATTCCCTGGAATATTGGCTTTACGAAAGGCCAGGCAGCAGGAGATCCGCCAGGCATCATGGAAGGACCCTTGAGGGCACCTTCCTCTCCTCCGGACACTCCGGTACCGATGTAAAGGAGGCCCTTGCTCTCGACATAGGCCGTACGGCGGGCCGTGTCAGGGAAATGGGTGTTGCCACCGTCGATGATTATGTCTCCTTTGTCCAGGAGCGGGATGAGGCTTTCGATGAAATCATCCACCGGCTTGCCGGCCTTTACCATAAGGAATACCTTGCGTGGTGCCTTGAGGGATTGGATGAAGTCTTCGAGGGAATGTGCGCCGTAGAAGTTCTTCCCCTTCCCGCGGCCTTCCATAAAACGGTCGACCTTCTCGACGGTCCTGTTGAATACGCTCACGTGGAAGCCTTTGCTTTCCATATTGAGAGCAAGGTTCTCACCCATTACGGCGAGACCTACTAATCCGATGTCTGAAACTGGTGTCATTATCTGTTGGTATTAATTATTTATCAATCATTGAACCTGTCCCGGTAAGCCCAGAGGCCGAGTGCGGGATTCGAGATGTAATAGATCTCCTCCCCGTCCGGCATTGTGTTCCATCCGTCCCTGAGGGTGTCCAAAGGATAACGGCGGAGCATCCCTTCCAAGTCGCCATAGGCGAATCCTACGCTTTCGATCTCTTCCTTCGTCATTTCCGGACCCGGGCAGTAGGTAATCTTGAACCTGCCTTCCGACGAACCGTGGATGAGGTGGGCGGAAGCGCCCAGGTTGGCCTGCAGGTCGGCATTTTCCCGAGTTGCCTCGAGAGTATGCGGAGTCCCCTTGTATCCATATTTGCGGATCAGGCCATCGATCGTCCTGTCCTCCCCGAACTCTTTCAGGGCAGGAGCCAGGATTACCAGTTCGGCATCATCCGCAAGGGCCATCCTGGTCCTGTAGACCGCCTTGTTGCCGAGCCAGGTGCTCTTGAACTCCTCGGGATCGAGGTACACCACGCATTTGCGTATCTCGTGGTCGACCATTATGAAATTAGTCTCGAGGGAAAGCTGCGAAGCCTTCTCGAAGCACTCGAAGTCATCGCCGATGAACAATCCCCTGGTCACCATCTTGCCGCTCTGATCGTCCTTTGCCCGGACTGTCAGCACATATAGGATGGGAAGGTCATTTATGAAATGGGTGCGGGCATATTCAAGGACATCCCGCACAGGGGTCCTGGCACGTCCCATTATGCGCTCCATCCCGTAGGAGGCGCCGATAAAATGACTCTTGTTGATTCCTTCGGAGCCTCCGACGCCCACGAATATATTCTTGGCGTGGTTGGCCATACCGATAACCTCGTGAGGTACAACCTGCCCGATCGACAGTATGAGGTCGAATGACGGGTCGAGCAGGAGCTTGTTGACCTGGGCAGGCCAGCCGTAGCTGACCCGGCCTTCGGAAACCTCGCTCACATATGAAGCCGGAACTTCACCGACGGTGACCACGTCGTTACGCCAGTCGTGTATCCTGAATTTCTCTTTCGGGACGCTTCCGAACATAACCGAAATCTGCTCGTCCGTCATCGGGGAATGGGTCCCCAGGGCGGGCATTACGTCGGTCAGCGCGTCTCCGAAATAATCATTGCACATCTCGGTGACAGGCCCTGCAAAGGAATTGAGGCGGGTGAAATCAGGAGGGATGGCCAGGACGCGCTTCCTGGGCCCGATCCTGTCGAAAACCTCTCCAAGGATCGCCCGTATCTCTTCCGGGCTTATGTCTCCGTTCCTGGAACCGCGGGCGAAGTAAAGCATATTCCTACCTCTTTACCCTTGCGTTGCCCTGCCATATACTCCAGACCTGTTCTTCATCCGCAGGCTGGGCATAGTCAGTCTGGAAGGTAGTGGCGAGCGCACCGCTGGCCCATCCGAACTGGATCCACTTCTCAGGCTCCCATCCCTTCAGGATCGCATAGAGCAATCCTCCTACGAATCCGTCGCCTCCGCCGATCCTGTCCAGGACGTGGATTTCCCTCGGCTGGACTACCTGCCACTGGTCTCCGGCAAGCATTATCGCTCCCCAGTTGTGTGAATTCGTGTCGTTCACCTGACGCAGGGTGGTAGCGAACACCCGGGCTCCCGGATAGCTGGCCTTCACCCTCGTGATCATCTCCTTGAAGCCTTCTATCTTGGCGGCGATATCCTTTCCGCCGGCTTCAGGCCCCTGTATGTCGAGGCAAAGCTGGAAGTCCTCCTCGTTGCCGATCAGGATATCGGCCACCGAGCATATCTCGCTGAATATGTCGTGCAGTTCCTTTTCCCTGCCGACCCAGAAAGAAGCGCGGTAGTTGAGGTCGAAGGAAATGAGGGTACCGTATTTCTTGGCAGCACGTGCGATTTCGAGACAGAACTTGCCCGTATCAGGGCTGAGCGCAGCGATCAGACCGGAAAGATGCACGATCTGGACGCCTTCCTGACCGAATATCCTGTCAAGGTCGAAATCCTTTACGTTCAGTGTCCTTCCGACCTCTCCGGCACGGTCGTTCCAGACTCTCGGCCCCCTGGAGCCGTAACCGCTGTCAGCGATGTTGATCTGGTGCCTGTATCCCCAGGGGCCTCCCTGGGGCACGTCCGGACCCTCGAAATCCATTCCCCTGGAACGGAGGTTGGATTTGATGAAAGCAGCGAAAGGGCTGCCCTGGACGAAGGTGGTCAGAACCTTGACCGGCAATCCCAGGTAAGAAGAGATGCTGGCAACGTTGGTTTCGGCGCTGGTAGCCTGCAGATGCAGGACGTCCGACGACTGGACCGGCTGGCCGTTTTCCGGAGTGACGCGCAAACCCATACTAGTAGGTACGAGGAGCGCATATTTGCAGTTTTGTCTCAAAGCAATATCCATTTCTAGAAAAATTAGTTCGAATCTTACTGTCCCAACACTGCAAAGTTAACAAAAAAATCCGGTTTGGCAAACGTTTGTATTTTTCATCTACCGGATAGGCATCGAGGCTATCACCTTGAGGTTGACCTCCCTCAGCCGGGCCTCGTCCATCTTGATTATTTCCCGGTCGTAGGTCATCAGTCCGTTGACTTCTCCTTCCACATCGGTAGTCTGTGTATATACCGCTGCGCTGCACCCCTGCCTGATGATGAGCATCAGGTTTTCGGCGAATACTTCATATTCCTTGAGCACGTCGTCGCCGCTCTTGTACTGGACATAGCCCCAGTTCCTGTCGGACTGCCACAGATGGCCCTCCACCGGGAAGCCGATACCGCCGTACTCTCCCATCACGTTGATCATAGCCTTGTCCCACATACGCATAGCAGGCCAGGGATAATGATGGTTGTCCAGGATATCCCCCACTCCTTCTTCCCAGTTGCCTCCCGAGGACTGGTTCACGAGCCTCGTAGGGTCGCAGGAATATGTGAAGGCGACGACTTCCCTGGTGTCGAACTGGCTCCAAGCTTCGTTGAAAGGTACCCACACCGCGATGCACTGGAATTTCTTCAGCTGGCCGATGATCTCGCCCCATTCCTTGTAATAGTTGGCCTTGGCAGCCTTCGTGGCCGGGAAATCAGTCCCTTCCCCATAATAGTACATCCCCCAGACATTCTTGCCGTTGTCGGAGAAGGAAGGCATATCCTGCCAGACTATCATCCCGAGACGGTCGCAATGGTAGTACCAGCGTGCAGGCTCCACCTTCACGTGCTTGCGTATCATATTGAATCCGAAGTCCTTGGTCTTCCTGATATCGAATTCCAACGCCTCGTCCGTCGGCGCCGTATAGAGACCGTCCGGCCACCATCCCTGGTCGAGGGGCCCGAACTGGAAGATGGCTTCGCCGTTCAAGCCCATCAGCTTGGTATTCTTGTTCTTGATATATGCGCCCACCTCTCGGACGGCAGTGTACGAGCGTACCTTGTCCACCGTCTTCCCGTTCCTCAGTATCTGGAGGTCAAGTCCGTACAGATACGGGGAATCCGGAGACCACAGGTGAGGATCCTTCACGTTCAGGGTTATGGTGCCGCCGGGGACCATCCTGCCTTCGGCCACGACCGGTCCCTCAACCCCGCTTTCGGTGGAATATCCTATGCCACCTTCCCGGAGCGCGACCTTGACCACGTCCCCCTCCTGGGCGCCTTCAGTGCAGACGGTCACGTCCACGGTCCCCGCCTTTATGTCCGAGACGACATCGTAGTCGGTGATATGGCTCTTTGCCACAGGTTCGATCCAGACACTCTGCCATATTCCGGAAACTGCCGTATACCAGATCCCTTTCGGAGACGATACCTGCTTGCCGCGTGGCTGCAGGTCATTGTCGGTCGCATCCTGGACTTTGAGCACAAGGGTATTGGTACCTCCGTTCAGGTAAGGAGTCACATCGAAGGAGAAATGGGTGTAGCCGCCGGTATGGGTCCCGACAAGGACGTCGTTCACGAATACGTCCGCCCTCCAGTCCACAGCCTCGAAATTCAGCATCAGCCTCCTGCCTTTCCAGCTCCCCGGTACCTTGAAGGTGGTCTTGTACCAGAGAGCGTCATCTGCCGTGAGTTTGCGGCCGACGCCCGAAAGGGACGATTCCACCGCGAACGGGACAAGGATCCGCCCGTCGAAGGTATCCGGCCTGGATTCCGCCCTACCCGTTATGGAATATTCCCACAAGCCGTTGAGGGATTTCCATTCCGGCCGCACCATCTGCGGGCGCGGATACTCCTTGTGGACGTCGGATGGCGTGACTTCTTCCGCCCACCTGGTCCTGATCCTGTCTCCGGCGGGAGCCCAATCCTGGGCAGGCATCCTGACGGCCATCAGGAGCATCGCCGAACATAAAAAGACTAACTTGGATTTCATCCTGAATATTTTTGAAAGATTATATGCGGGGATATACACAAAGATACGCAATTATTTGCTTAAATTTGTATGATTTGAACCCCAAAGAAAATGGTTTCCTTCATCATCAGCCTTCTCGTCCTCATTGCAGGATATATCCTCTACGGAGCTTTTGTGGAAAAAGTATTCTCTCCCGACAGCAACCGTCCTACGCCAGCAGTGGCACATGCGGACGGTGTCGACTACGTGCCGATGCCTACCTGGAGGGTGTTTATGATACAGTTCCTCAACATCGCCGGGACGGGTCCTATCTTCGGTGCTATAATGGGAGCGAAGTTCGGCCCTTCAGCATACCTCTGGATAGTTTTCGGCTGCATATTCGCCGGAGCGGTCCACGACTATTTTTCCGGTATGCTCTCCCTCCGTCACGACGGATGCGGGCTTCCCGACCTTATCGGCCTCTACCTGGGGAAAGTCACCAAGCACGTGATGCTGGTATTCTCCCTTCTCCTGCTGATACTCGTCGGCGCCGTCTTCGTGTACAGCCCGGCTATCATCCTCGACGGCATGACCGGAGGAAACGGCTCTACGACCATATTCATCTGGATCCTCATCATTTTCGGATATTACGTGATAGCGACGATGCTTCCTATCGACAAGATAATCGGGAAGATCTACCCTCTGTTTGCTATCGCGCTCATCTTCATGGCCGTAGCCCTTATGGTCGGCCTGTTCGTGAAATGGCCCGCCATTCCTGAGATTTGGGACGGCCTGGCCAACAGGGGCGCTGAAGTCGGAGTCAAAGGGCAGCCTATATTCCCCTGCCTGTTCATAACGATCGCTTGCGGAGCCGTGAGCGGCTTCCACGCCACCCAGAGCCCGCTGATGGCGAGATGCCTGAAGGATGAAAGGCTCGGTCGGCCTATATTCTACGGTTCGATGATCACCGAAGGTCTGGTGGCGCTGATATGGGCCGCCGTCTCTTCGTACTTCTTCTTCGACGGAGGCGCGGCTGAATGCGGCTCCGAGATCTCTGTGGCAGCCCCGGCGGTGGTTACCGCGGTTTCCACGAAGTGGCTCGGTCTGCTGGGCGGAATACTGGCGATTCTCGGCGTGGTCGCAGCCCCTATCACAAGCGGCGACACGGCTATGAGAAGTGCCAGGCTGATAGTGGCGGACTGGCTCAAGCTGGACCAGCAGCCGGTACGCAACAGGCTCAGGATCAGTATCCCGCTATTCGTCCTTACCGGCCTGATGCTCTGGTACAATATCGCAGACGAGGGCGGTTTCAATACTATCTGGAGATACTTCGGGTGGGCCAACCAGACCCTTGCGGTATTCACTCTGTGGGCTATAACCGTATATCTGGCCACCAAGAGGAAAGGATACTGGTATTACATCACGCTCTTACCCGCCTGCTTCATGACCGCGGTCAGCTTGACCTTCATCCTCGTGGACAAGGTTGGCTTCGGGGTCAATGCCGCTGCCGCACCGGGAATCGGTATCTGCACGGCGGTGGTCGCTTACATCCTGTTCACCATTTGGAAAAGCCGCAGGAATGCCAAGACAGAAACAACTAATAATTAATTCAATATGTACGACTCCACAAACGGGCTCTGGATAGCCCACTGCGAAAAAGGACCTCTTTCCATCGTAGGGAAGATGGCCAACAGGCACGGACTTGTAGCCGGAGCCACCGGAACCGGAAAGACCGTCACCCTTCAGGTGATGGCCGAGAGCTTCTGCCAGGCCGGCGTACCTTGCTTCATGGCCGATATGAAGGGAGACCTCTCCGGAATATCCCAGGCCGGAAGGACCAGCGGTTTCATAGAGAAGAGGATGCCCGAATTCGGGATAGAGAACCCTCAGTTCCAAAGTTGCCCGGTACGTTTCTACGACGTCTTCGGAGAGCAGGGACACCCTATGCGCTGCACCATCTCACAGATGGGTCCCCAGCTCCTTACCCGTATCCTCGGGCTCACCGAGGCACAGGAAGGCGTGCTCAACATAATGTTCAGGATCGCCGACGAAAGAGGCCTGCTCCTCGATGACATCAAGGATATGCGCTCCTGCCTGAACTTCATCTCCGAGCATGCATCGGAATATTCCCAGCTCTACGGCAACATCGCAACCGTCTCCGTGGGTGGAATCCAGAGAGCACTCCTCACCCTTGAGAACGAAGGCGCCGACAAGTTCTTCGGCCAGCCTTCCTTCGACATCTACGACCTGCTGGCCACCGAAGGCGGCAAGGGAGTGATGAGCGTTCTCGCGGCCGACAAGCTTATGCTCAAGCCGAAGCTCTATTCCACCTTCCTGCTCTGGCTGCTCTCTGAGCTCTACGTCACGCTGCCGGAAGTGGGGGATATGGACCTTCCGAAGCTTGTATTCTTCTTCGACGAGGCACATATGCTGTTCGACGACACTTCGAAGGCTCTCACCGACAAGATCGAGCAGGTCATCCGCCTGGTCAGGAGCAAGGGTGTCGGCGTCTATTTCGTCACCCAGAGTCCTACCGACATACCTTACAACATCCTCGGCCAGCTCGGAAACCGCGTACAGCACGCCCTCCGCGCATTCACGCCGCGCGACCAGAAGGCAGTCCAGGTAGCCGCAGAGACTTTCAGGACCAACCCTGAGTTCAACACCTACGAGGCTATCACGAACCTGGAAACCGGTGAGGCCCTGGTTTCTTTCCTCGACGAGAAGGGAGCCCCGAGCATCGTCCAGAGGGCAAAGGTGCTGTTCCCTCTCAGCCAGATAGGCGCCATCAGCGAAAGCCAGAGGGACCAGATCATCAAGCAGTCGAAAACATATGGCAAATACGACAAGGTGTGCGACCGTGAAAGTGCTTTCGAAACCTTGATGGCAGAGAAGGAAAGGCAGTTGAAGGAAGCCCGCGGCGAAGAGGAAGAAAAGGTCGTGAAAGAAGACAAGAAGGCTTCTACCAAGAGCAGCGGCAGCAAGAAGAAGAACACGTCCGTTTTCGGCAAGATCACCAAGGCCGTTGTCACAGCAGTGACCGCCACCGTGGCCACCGCTGTCGGCACCGAGGTTTCCAACAGGGTCACCGGCAAGAAGTCAAAGACTACGACCAAGGACACTGCAGGAAAAGTCCTCAAGAACGCCGCAAGTGCAGCGACAAGGACGATAACCCGTTCGATACTCGGCAACCTGGGCAAATAAGCATCCGGGTCCCGATAACTTGCAACGTCGGGTGCTTGCTGCTTCGCAGCCCTGTACGGGTAAATGCACCCTTACGGTGCAAGTTATCAGAAGATAATTATTCAAAGAAGGAGAAGTGGACGCGCCCGTACCGCTTCTCTTTTTTGAAACGCGGATGCGAGGCGAAAGAATGTTCATCCCCGTGCTCGAGGATGAAATAGCAGCCAGGATGCAGGATATCCCTGGCGAATACCTTGTCCGGAAGGGTTTCCAGCCCCTCGAGGGCATACGGAGGGTCCGCGAATATGATGTCGAACTTTTCGCGGCATATCTCCAGGAAATCGAAGACATTGTCCCTGACCATCGTCACGTTGTCCAGCCCCAGTCGCCTGGCCTCGGTCTTGATGAAGGAAGCGTTCTCCCTCGACATCTCCACCGAATAAACCTTCGAGGCCCCTCTCGAAGCGAATTCGAATGCGATGGCGCCGGTTCCGCCGAACAGGTCAAGAACCTTCAGGTCCTCGAATTCATATTCATTGTCCAGCACATTGAAAAGGCCCTCCCTTGCGAAATCCGTGGTAGGGCGAGCCTTGTATCCGGCAGGAGGGTCGATCTTCTTCCCTCCCAGACGTCCCCCGATTATCCTCATAATTTCTCCACGGACTTGAAGTACCTGTAGAGGGACATCTCCTCAGCTTCCGACAGAGGAGAGCGGAAGAATACGGACGAGACCTCGGGATTCATCTGGAGCTTCTTGACCGCCATAAAGAGGAAATACTCTGCCGTAGTGAAGTCAGCAGCACGGAAAACATTGGACAGCAAGAGGTTCCCTCCCTGGGCGATGGCCAGGTGCAGGAAGGAACCGTCGTATGATGCGGCTATCTTGTTGTACTCCCCTATCCCGGGCAAGGCTTTCAGGAGATGATACATCTCAGGATACTCCTTCCCTTCCGGGGATGCCGCAGAAAAGGAATACACCAGCACAGCGGAATATTCCGGTATGCTGATGTATTCGACTTCTTCGTCTTCCTTCAATTCAACCGTCCTGGCCAGCGCTTCGCGGGCTGAAGCGGGATCGAAGAAGGAAACCGGAATCAGCGCTATGCTACTCCCAGTTTCCGGCATTGTTGTTAGGTGCGGTAATGCTACCGACCTGGAGGCCTTCGTAGCGTCCCTGATCCTTGAGCTCGGAGACCATATTGACGATGAGCTGGTGGTCAAGTCCGTTCAGGATAGACTTCCAAGGCATCTTGGCTTCGAAGAGAGGAACATCCACACCGGAGACCTTCTTCACGATGGCATCCATTTCCACGTTCTGTACCTCGGCAGGAACTTCTCCTTCCAGAGCGAACGGGATCTTGTCGAGCTTGTCGATATCGAAGTTCTCCCTGCTCTTGAAGAGGGTGTCCTTCACAGCGATCTTGTTCTGGATCTGGAATACGAGATTCTTGTCTCCCTGGAGGTAAAGCTTGTAGAGACCTGCGTCGGTGATACCCCTGTTGGCCCTCTTGACCTCGTTGGTATGGGCGACTGCGAGGGAGTCATCCTTGGAACCCACCTGCATGAGGACTATCATCTGGCCATCCTTGTAGAACTGCTTAAGGGTGTCGAAAGAAGCGGTGAACCTGTCGTTGACGCTCTTGTAAGCGACCTGGAGTTCGCGGATGTCCTTGAGCTGCTGTACTGCCACCTTCTTCCTGGCATCAACTTCCTTGTTGAACCTGACCGGCTGCATTACGCCGTCGATGATCTTGTAAACGATGAAGCAGGCGCAGAGCGCGAGCAGGATGCAGAGGATTGCTTTTAGTGCTTTGTTCATTATTCTGGTTTTTTATGATTTGCTTTCAAGTGAACGGACATCGCGTCAATTCTGGACAAAGTTAGAAAATTGATTTATGAAATGCAATATAATATTTGTAATTTTGCACTTGCAAATGAACAACGTCAAAGCCTTCGACAGACTGGCTGGAGACTCATCCAGCATCACGATAACCGTCCATATCCACCCTGACGGAGATGCCGTCGGGAGCGGTACGGCCCTGATGTCATACCTCACGGAATGCAGGGGCAAGGACGCCGTCCTGGTCGTGCCCGGGATCATCCCCGAGTCCCTCGCCTTCATCACCGAAGGCGTACCGGAATGGCGCGTGATCGAATATGGGAAGGACCCTGAAGCCGCCTGCAGGAGGATCCGCGAGAGCGACCTGCTGGTATGCCTGGACTGCAACTCATATTCCAGGACGGTTCCCGGGATGGAGAGCCTCCTGCGTGCATCCGTGGCTCCGAAGATTCTCATCGACCATCACCTCAACCCGGAAACGGAAGCGTTTTCCCTGGTGTTTTCGGAGACGGAGATATCCTCGACCTGCGAGCTTCTGTACAACATACTGAAGAGTATGCCGGACGTGGAAGGCAAGACCGGGAACCTGCCGATGACCAGCCTTACTGCCCTTATGGCCGGAATGACCACCGACACCAACAATTTTGCGAATTCGGTCTGGCCCGGAACCCTGGAGATGGCTTCGGACCTGCTGGCCGCCGGCGTCGACAGGGACGGTATCCTGTACGAGCTTTACGACAGCTACCGCGAGAACAGGCTGCGCCTGATGGCGTACCTGGTAGGAGACAAGATGAAGATAACTCCGGAAGGAGCCGCCTATATGATCCTCGACAAGGAGACTCAGGATAGGTTCGGTTTCCTGGAAGGCGAAAGCGAAGGGTTCGTGAACATACCGCTTTCAGTCAAGGCGGTCAGAATGAGCATATTCCTTACTGCCGAAGAAGACCGTTTCCGGGTGTCGATACGTTCGAAGAGAGGTATTTCCGCGAACAGGTTCGCTATGGAATACTTCAACGGAGGCGGCCACGAGATGGCTGCCGGGGGCAAACTGCCATACAAGGAAGGAATGCTCTCCGCGGAGGACGCCGAGGCATACATCTTGAAGGTATCCGCATTGTTTTTGAAGAAATGAGAAGAGCCCTATACATATCCGCCGCTGCCGTGGCGATATGCCTCCTTGCCGTTTCCTGCGGGAAGGAAGCACTCAAGACCACATACGGCAACCAGGAGAAATACATCGAAACGATAGCCGAGAGCCTCCAGAAAGACGGGACTGCCACTTTGACCCGCAACGGAGGTTCCGTACGGGTAACGGTCACCGAGGGAGAAGGCGAAGAGTTGCGTGAAGGAGGTGCCGTATCGTTCTACTATGCCGGGTACTTCCTCAACTCCGGTTCACTGAGCAACAGCAACGTGTTCGCCACCAACTATGATACATTTGCCAAGTCCATAGGCTGGGCGGTCTCGGACTCCACGGCTTTCGCGGTCCAGATCATCGACCTGGCTGAGGACGAACTCGTAGAAGGCCTCCGGAACGGGCTCATCGGGGTCAAGGGCGGAGAAGAGTGCTATGTCCTGTTCAGCGGCAAGTACGGCTTCGGAAGCAAGATAGTAGGCACCATCCCGAGGAACGCCGCATTGGCCTATCATTTGTGGATAAAGAGCGTCAGCAACAATTAGAAAACAGGAATCAGATGAATATATCCAGAAACAGAATCCAGGTTTACGCCATCCTTGCAGCAATGGCCGTCACCGCTTCCTGCGCAAAGGAAGGAACTTCGGAAACCAATGCCGACAACAAGGCGTTCTTCGATGCCTGGATGAGCGTCAACCATCCGTCCGCAACTTCAACCGGACTGGGAGTGTACATCATCGACGACCAGCCGGGAACCGGCCAGGCGCTGACCGATGACAATCTGTACATCCTCTGCGAATATACTTCCAGGGACCTCGACGGGAATATCAACGGAACCACTGACGAAATGGTCGCAAGGCAGGTCGGCGCGTTCTCCAGCTCCACGTATTACGGACCGGTATGGATCTTCAACCTCAAGAGCTACACCCAGGCCGGCGTAATCGATATGATACGCGGGATGAGGGTCGGAGGCACCAGGACTGCGGTAATCCCCGGATGGCTCAACGTCACCAAGGATTACGACACCGCCGAGGACTACCTGAAGAAGTGCACCGGAGACAATATAATCTACACGATACATATCACCGACATCGCCGACGACATCAACGTGTGGCAGGTGGATGCTCTCGAGAAATACGTGGCGAAGAATATGGACGGAGTGGATTCCACCATGTTCGGATATTATTACAAGCAGGTCAAGGAGCCTTCCGACACGGCTTCCTTCCCGGATGACACCACTTTCTACATCAACTACACCGGGCGCCTGCTGAACGGTAAGGTATTCGACACCAACGTGGAGGACACTGCCAAAGTCCATGGCCTGTATTCTCCAGGCACCGAGTACGCTCCGAGGTACATCACGAAGAAAGAGAACTTCAAGGAGACCACGATGGCTGCCTCTTCAAGCAGCAGCGGATCGACCCTGGTGGATGGATTCTCATATTGTCTTTCCGGGCTCAAGGCCCACGAGAAGGGCATCTGCGCTTTCTATTCCTCCCTGGGATACGGCTATAGCGGAAACGGAAACGCCATCCCTTCGTTCGCTCCTATCGTTTTCGAAATCGAGGTCGTAGACTATACGGAATAAGAGGGTAAGATGACTAAAGCCCACTCGGCACCTACCGAACTTGGCAGCGAAGGAATCGGCAAGCTGCTGAAGAAGTACGCAGTCCCTGGCATCATTGCTATGACTGCGTCTTCTCTGTATAATATGGTGGACAGTATGTTCATCGGGCACATCCCCGAAACAGGCTCCCTCGCGCTGTCCGGACTTGCCGTCTGCTTCCCCCTGATGAACCTGAGCACCGCCCTGGGCACCCTGGTAGGCGTGGGCGGCTCCACCCTTGTCTCGGTCCTCCTCGGGCAGAAGAACTACGAGGCTTCCAACAAGGTCCTGGCCAACGTCGTGACCCTCAACTGCATAACCGGCTTGTTGTTCATCCTGCTGTGCCTCCCTTTCCTGGACAGGATACTGTACTTCTTCGGGGCCAGCGGCAACACGATCGGATTCGCCCGGGACTATATGATGATCATCCTCCTGGGGAATGTGTTCACCCATCTGTATTTCGGACTGAACAGTATGATACGGTCCGCCGGCAATCCTAAGCTGGCGATGGGGCTTACGCTGTTCACGGTGATTTCCAACACGATCCTCGATCCGGTGTTCATTTTCGTGTTCAAGATGGGAATCAGGGGGGCGGCTCTCGCCACCGTCCTGTGCCAGATACTCGCTCTGTCATATTCATTACGCTACTTCTCCAGGAAAGAGAACCTGCTCCATCTGCCGAAAAAGGTCCTCGCCCTGGACTGGAGGATCGCCAAGGACTCCCTTTCAATCGGCCTGGGGCCGTTCCTGATGAACGCGGCTTCCTGCATCGTAACGATGTTCATCAACCAGCAGCTGCTCAAATACGGAGGAGACCTCGCCCTGGGTGCCTATGGCATCGTCAACAGGATCAATTTCCTGTTCATAATGGTCGTAATGGGATTCAACCAGGGAATGCAGCCTATCGCCGGATACAATTTCGGGGCACGGCTATACTCCAGGGTGAAGAAAGTCTACGGGCTCACGGCTCTGTGGGCTACCGGGATCTGTATGCTATGGTTCCTGGCATCCGAGCTGTTCCCCGACTCGATGGTCGGCATATTCACATCCGACCCGCAGCTGAAGGACCTGGCCGACCGTGGGATCAGAGCGATGAACCCGCTGGTTCCCCTGGTGGGTTGGCAGATGGTCTCCACCAACTTCTTCCAGAGCCTCGGGATGGTCAGGAAATCGATATTCCTGTCCCTCTCCCGCCAACTCCTGTTCCTGGTGCCGATGGTTTACATCCTGCCGTCGTTCCTGGATATCCGCGGCGTATTTTTTGCTTTCCCTTGCAGTGATGCGCTCGCCTGCATCACAACTTTGATACTGATCCACAACCTGTTCCGGAAGTTCAGCAAACTCCAGGACGGGGCCGAGCCTGACCTGCTCGGCAGCAACATAAGATAGCCCACACTATGGACGAGAAAAGGATATTGATCAACATCGGCCGTGAATTCGGCAGCGGCGGCAAGCAGATCGCCATCAAGATAGGAGAGAAACTCGGCATAAAAGTCTATGACAACGAGCTCATCTCCAAGGCTGCTGAGGAAAGCGGCTTCAGCAAGGAGCTTTTCGAGCGCAGCGACGAGAAGCGCAGCATCTGGGGGATATCCTCCTTCTTCGGGAATATGAGGTTCGGGTCGGCACAGAACTATGTCGGGGACAACGAACTGTTCAAGATCCAAAGCGAAGTGATCAGGAATATCGCCGGAAGGGAATCCGCCATATTCGTGGGCAGATGTTCCAACTATATCCTGAGGGATATGGAGTGCCTCGACGTGTTCATCACCGCCCCCCTGGAAGACAGGGTACGCAGGGTGGCCGAGCGTACCGGGCTGGATGAAGACGAGGCACGGACGAGGATAGAAAGGCAGGACCGTACCAGATCGACATATTACAACTTCTTCACTTTCGGCAACTGGGGTTCGGCCCAGGACTACGACCTCTGCATCAACTCCTCGTTGCTTGGGATTGAAGGTACGGCAGATTATATCATAGCTTTCGGCAAGGAAGCCGGACTTATCTTTTAAACGGGAGGTATGGGAATGAGCGTATCAAAGGCAGGCAGGATAGTGATAGGGGTCACCGCCGCAGTTCTGGCGGCAGTCGGTGTCGCGGCACTCGCGGGCACCGGAAGGCTTCATAAAGAAGACCAGAAGATCCCCGTCAACCTGAACGAGACCCTCACGAACGAGATGTCGGACACCTCCTCCCTGCTTGGTTTCGACCTTAAAGTCCGGCAGTACCTCAACCTGTGGGGACTCCAGGGAGCGTCCCTGTCGATAATGCGCAACGACTCGCTCCTTTTCGCCAAGGGCTACGGATGGGCAGATACGAAAAAGAAGATGCAGCCAGGGAATATCCTCAGGATGGCATCGGTGTCGAAACTTGTCACGGCTACCGGGATAATGGTCCTGCAAGAAAGGGGCGAACTCTCCCTGAGCAGCACCGTATTCGGTCCGGACGGCATACTCGACGATTCTCTCTATAATGCTGCGATCGCCGATCCGCTCTACTACAAGATCACCGTTGAAGACTTGCTCCGCCACAAGGCCGGATTCTCCAAGAAAGGTGGCGACCCGATGTTTTCCACCAGATGGATAATGATGCAGAACCACTGGAAGACTGTCCCTACCCAGGAGCAGCTTATGGTGGTCCAGCTCAAGAGACCTTTGAAATTCGAGCCAGGGACTTGGCAGGATTATTCGAACTTCGGTTACCTGGCGCTTTCGATGGTCATAGAGAAGGTCAGCGGGATGACATACGAGGAATTCATCCAGGAGAATGTCCTCCATCCGGCCGGATGCTACGGCTTCAGGATAGGAGGCAACTATTACAAGGACAAGTTCCCTGAAGAAGTACGGTACTACTGCCAGAAGGACGACCAGCCTGCCGAGGAGTTCAACAATAGCGGCAGGAAGGTCACCAGATGCTACGGCGGCAACAACGTGGCGGGTCTTTCGGGTGCCGGAGCCTGGGTGGCTTCGACTCCGGAAATCGCCCTCCTGGTGGCCTCCATCGACGGGAAGCCGGAGGTTCCGGACATCATCAGCAAGGAGAGCGTCGATGCGATGACCGAATATTTCGACGAGGACACCTATTCCCTCGGCTGGAACGACACCAAGCCTACCGGAGAATGGACCCGCACCGGCACCTTCGCCGGCACCAGCGCCCTCGTGAAATATTTCCCGGACGGAGAATGCTGGGTATTCATCACCAACACCAGCACCTACAAGGGTCCCGCCCTCGCCAAATTCACCACCCAGCTCTTCGAATCCCTTAGGGAAGACTATTCCACCAAGTTCCCGAAGCGCAACCTCTTCTACGCGGAATAAACCACTCCGCCCCCACGTCATCCCCGGCTCGACCGGGGATCCCTGTCATGCCCGAGCAGGTCGGGCATCCCAATTCCCGGTCAGGCCAGCTACGACCCCGGACCGGACAGACTAATTGTAACACTACATAAAACTGTATCAATATACAAATCGGTCTGCGGAAAAATTCCAAAGACCGACTTCATAATAGAGTTACTCTAGGAGGAATAAAGAGTGACAATTGCCTGAAACAAATTGATTATTGATATGCGCTAGCAATACTACTATGCTTAACCTGGTCCATTAACAATTAAATCTTTTATTTGACCATTATCAATATTTACAGTTATTCTCCAATGGTTATTACCTCCATCAAAGATATTTATTAACCCTTTGAATCTACTCTCATCGCTTATTATTCCTTTTTTTGTAAAGATCATCAGTATCTCTTTATTATCATTACCATCATAATAACCAACGTACTGTCTGATATAATTATTCCTAATCATTTTTATTGGTAGATTATTACACTTCCCTCTTCTTATTCCTTGTCTAAGTATCTTTTCGGCCTTGAAGATATCCTCAATGGAGGGGGTGAATCTGTTAGGCTCCGGGAATAATTGGACATCTTCAGGAATAATATATCCTTGAATTCTATGGCAACCAATATGGGTAATGTCTTGGGCCCTCATTAATGTGCCCAATAGAATCAAAATAATTAATGTAGAGAAACGCATAAAAATCAAAATATTACATGGTTGGTTAACAGGAAGAGAAGCATGTTAGGTCCAAATCCTCGGCCATCCTCTGTTCTACCATAATAGGCCCTTAAAGGAATACCCGCTTCAAATCTTACTCTATTCTCAATTGATACAGCGTGCCACTCTGCTCTTTTAATGCCAAGGTATGATGCCGAATACTGACCATAATCAGAAGAAAAATGAAGCAATCCACGATTCGCATCTAAAGCATGTGCCATCTCATGAGTCAATCCTAAGAATGAAGGTCTTT
>JAGDBQ010000140.1 GCA_017958985.1 Bacteroidales bacterium | reverse complement strand
GTCCAGCCGGGCGGCTCCATCAGGGATGAAGATTCGATACGGAAATGCAACGAACTCGGTATCGCGATGCTGTTCACGGGAGAAAGACACTTCAAACATTAGCGGATATGGGAATCAATTCATTGCTGCCTTGGAAAAACAGCAACGTCGAGACAGACAAGAAGGCCTACGTCGAATTCCGTCGCAGGATGTCCGTCCTGTCTGACGCAAAAGTACTGGTAGTCGGAGGCGGAGGACGGGAGCACGCTATCGTGGATGCGCTGTCCAAGTCCAGCCACGTCGGGAAGATATTTTGCGCCCCCGGCAATGCGGGCATCGCCTGCCAGGCTGAATGCGTACCTATCAAGGATACTCAGATCGACGAACTCCTGAAGTTCGTGAAAGACAAGGGGATAGACCTCACCGTAGTGGGGCCGGAGGCTTCTCTTTCCAAAGGGATCGTGGATGTATTCACCCAAGCCGGAGAGCCCATATTCGGTCCAAGCAAAGCGGCTGCGATGATAGAGTCCAGCAAGGATTTCGCCAAGCGCCTGATGCAGAAATACGGGGTCCCGACAGCTGCCTACAGGACTTTTTCCGATTATGCCGAAGCCCTGGAATATGTCCGTAACGGTTCCTTCCCTGTAGTGCTCAAATACGACGGTCTTGCTGCGGGCAAGGGCGTCGTCATCCCGGAGACCTTGGAAGAAGCGGAAGAGACCCTCAAGGATATGCTCCTGGACGACAAGTTCGGGAAGGGCAAGGTGGTGATCGAAGAATATATGACGGGCCCGGAATTCTCGTTCCTATGCTTCGTCTGCGGGGAGGAAGTATTCCCGATGGTCCTTTCCCAAGACCACAAGCGCGCATTCGACGGCGACAAGGGGCCCAATACCGGAGGGATGGGAGCATATTCCCCGGTGCCGTTCATAACTGAAGAGGATTATAGTTTCGCACTCGAAAGCATAATGAAACCTGTGGCCGCCGGTATGGTTGAAGAGGGATGCCCGTTCAAAGGGGTCCTGTACGGCGGACTGATGAAGACACCGACCGGAATCAAGGTGGTGGAGTTCAACTGCCGTTTCGGAGATCCGGAGACCGAGGTGGTACTCCCGCGCCTTGAAACCGACATATTCGAGGTATTCTGCGCGATAGCTGAAGGTGATTCAACCCCAGAATTGCCTGAGGGTACGTTTGCATTGGAAGGCCTGACGGTTCCTGCTTCTGCCCTTATGCCAGAGCTCAAGTGGTCGGACAAGCCGGTCCTGGGCTTCGTAATGGCCTCCAAGGGCTATCCAGGCTCGTATGAGAAAGGATTCGCGATAACCGGATTCGAGGAGGCACTGGAGGATCCCCAGGTACGCATATACCATATGGGTACTTCCGAAGGATTCCGTACTGCCGGCGGAAGGGTGCTGATGGTCGTGGCTTCGGGCAGTGACCTCAGGGATGCAAGGGACAGGGCGCTTGACGCAGTCGGAAAGATCCGCTGCGAGAACCTGTTCCATCGTACAGACATAGGACATTGGGTGTTATAGTAATGGTTTGCACCATAAGGGTGCTTGCTGCTTCGCAGCCCTGTACGGGTAAATGCATCCCTTATGGTGCAAACCATTATTGAAAAATTCAAAATAGGATTACGATGATTATCAGCGGAAAAGAACTTTCAGCAAAACTCAAGGCACAGATGGCCGAGCAGGTCGCGACCTTCCCGGAGAAATACGGAAGAGTCCCTCATCTGGTAGTCATACTGGTCGGTGACGACCCTGGCAGCCAGACATATGTCAGGAACAAGGAAAGGGCCTGCGTCGCGGTAGGGATACGGAATACAACTATCAGGCTGTCTGCCGACACTCCGGAACAGGAACTCCTGGACAAGATCGCCCAGTTGAATGCGGACGACTCCGTGGACGGCATCCTGGTCCAGCTGCCTCTCCCGAAGCAGATCAGCGAGCCGAAAGTCATTGAGGCTATCGCCCAGTCCAAGGATGTGGACGGATTCCATCCTCTGAATACCGCAGCCCTCTGGCAGAAGCGGCCGAACGCATCCTGCGTCGTTCCTTGCACCCCGGCCGGAATAATCCGCCTTCTTGATGCCGCTGAATATGGGATAGCCGGCAAGAATGCCGTCGTCATCGGGAGGAGCCAGATCGTAGGCCTGCCGATCGCCAAGCTCCTGCTGGACAGGAACGCCACGGTTACTATCTGTCATTCAAGGACTTCCGACCTCGCTTCCTATACCAGGAACGCAGACATCCTGGTCGTGGCCATCGGCAGGGCGAAATTCGTCACCGGAGATATGGTCAAGGAAGGAGCTGCGGTAATAGACGTGGGTATGGACCTGGATGAGGCAGGGAAACTCTGCGGGGACGTGGACTTCGACTCCGTTGCCCCGAAGGCTTCCGTCATCACACCGGTCCCGGGAGGCGTCGGCCCGATGACCATCTGCTGCCTGATGGAAAACACCATCAAGTGCTTCCTGAACAAGGTTGAAGCGTAAAAAAAGGCGCGGCCAAACGGCTGCGCCTTTCGTTTTGCATCGGGAACCCTTCGTTAGAGTTCGAACATTTCGGCTTCGTATTCGTCCTTGCGGCCGACCAGGATGTCCTGGAACTCCTTCTGGCCGGTTCCGGCCGGGATGAGGTGACCGCAGATGACGTTCTCCTTAAGACCTTCGAGGTAGTCCACGCGACCGCGGATGGCGGCTTCGCTGAGCACCTTGGTGGTCTCCTGGAAGGAGGCTGCCGAGATGAATGAATTGGTCCTGAGGGCGGCCCTGGTGATACCCTGGAGCACGAGCTTTGCGGTAGCCGGTTTGGCCTCGCGGACGGCCATCATCTTCATTCCCTGACGCTCGAGGGAGGAATTCTCGTTCCTCATATCACGTGCGTTGACGATGTCTCCCATCATGAACTTCTGGGAATCGCCCGGGTCAAGCACATAGTACTTGCCGAAGATGTTGTCGTTGGCGTCCATGAACTCCCACTTGTCCACCAGTTCTTCCTGGAGGAATTCGGTATCGCCCGGATCGGTGATCTGGACCTTGCGCATCATCTGGCGTACGATGATCTCGAAATGCTTGTCGTTGATCTTCACACCCTGCAGACGGTAAACCGCCTGGACCTCGTTGACGATGTAATCCTGGGCCTTGACAGGTCCGAGGATATTGAGGATGTCGGTAGGAGAGGTGCCTCCGTCGGACAGCTTGGTGCCGGCCTTGACGTAGTCGTTCTCCTGGACGAGGATCTGCTTGGTGAGCGGAACGAGATAGTGCATCTCCTTTCCGGACTTGTTCTTGACGACGATTTCGCGGTTACCCCTCTTGACCTTGCCCATAAGTACCTCACCGTTGATTTCGGAGAGGATGGCAGGGGATGAAGGAGTCCTGGCCTCGAAGAGTTCGGTGACCCTAGGAAGACCTCCGGTGATATCGCTGGACTTGCCGATGGCGCGAGGGATCTTGATGATGATGTCTCCGACATTGACACTGTCTCCGTTGTTCGGAATGATGTGGGCACCGACAGGGAGGTTGTACTGCCTGATCTGGTTGCCTTCAGCATCCACGATGACGAGGGACGGGTTCCTGGTCCTGTCCTTGGACTCGATGATGACCTTGTCCTTGTTGACGGCCAGTTCGTCGGCGATTTCCTCGCGGAAGGTGACACCTTCGATGAGGTTGTCGAACTGAACCTTACCGGCGTTCTCGACGATCGTGATGGCATTGTACGGATCCCATTCGCAGAGAAGGTCGCCCTTCTTGATCTTGTCGCCGTCCTTGAAGTACAGCTTGGAGCCGTAAGGAACGTCGTAATGGGAGTAGGTGATGCCGGTGTTCTCGTCGATGATGCTGACTTCGGTCATACGGCTGACGACGATATCTACGCTCGTTCCGTCGGCCTCGACTTTCTGGATGGTCCTGAGTTCCTCGAATACGACTTTTCCGTCGTACTTGGCTTCGATGGTGGAATCAGCGGTAGCGCTTCCTGCGACACCACCGACGTGGAAGGTACGCAGGGTCAGCTGTGTACCAGGCTCACCGATGGACTGTGCAGCGATGACGCCGACCACTTCTCCCTTCTCGACCATACGGCTTGTGGCGAGGTTACGTCCGTAGCACTTTGCGCAGACACCCTTACGGGACTCGCAAGTGAGGACGGAACGGATCTCGACCTGCTCGATAGGAAGGCTGTCGATCAGTTCTGCGGTAGCTTCCCTGATTTCT
>JAGDBQ010000139.1 GCA_017958985.1 Bacteroidales bacterium | reverse complement strand
TCCTGAGAAGTCCAGCAGCTATATGATTCTCTCCGCCCTCCCGGCCACTCAGGGAATCTACGGCTTCGTAGCCTTCTTTATGTGGCTGCTCGTCTACAAGTTCGACTTTGCGGCTCACGGTCCCCTGCTCTTCGGAGTCGGAATCGGTGTCGGAATCGTATGTATGATCTCAGCCATCCGCCAGGGCCAGGTTTGCGCAAATGGTATCGTAGGAATATCCCAGGGACACGACGTCCAGACCAACACCTTGATCTACGCCGCCCTTCCGGAGTTCTACGCCATCCTCGGCCTTGTCGGTGCGCTTATGCTGACACTTGCCGTATAGACAGATGAGTCTCATCAAATCCATTTCCGGAATCCGCGGTACCATTGGAGGAAAGCCCGGAGAGGGCCTTTCTCCGATAGATATCGTCAAGTTCACCAGCGCTTACTGCGCGACCCTGCCCCAAAGGAAACCGAAACCTTCCGGGGCCAGGTATAAGATAGTCGTAGGCAAGGACGCGAGGATATCCGGCGGGATGGTGGAGAATCTGGTGACCGAAACCCTGCTGGCTTGCGGGGTAGACGTGGTAAGGATCGGGCTCGCATCCACGCCGACCACTGAAATGGCGGTCACTTTCTCCGGTGCCGATGGCGGCATCATACTGACCGCCTCCCATAATCCAAGGCAATGGAACGCCCTCAAGCTGCTGAACGACAAGGGAGAATTCCTGACAGCGGAGGAAGGGCAGGCTATACTGGATGTCGCGGAAGCCGAAGACTTCGTTTTCGCAGGAGCCGACGACCTCGGGAAAGTCACCGAACACGATTACACCGATGAGCACCTGGACGCGGTCCTCGCCTTGGAAGATGTCGACCGGGAAGCTGTTGCGGCCGCTCATTTCAAAGTCGTACTCGATGCGGTCAATTCCGTAGGGGGCATCATTATGCCAAGGCTCCTCGAGAGGCTCGGCGTAGAATGCATACGGCTGAACTGCGAGCCGGACGGAGACTTCGCCCACAATCCTGAACCCCTGCCGGAGAACCTGACCTCCCTTAGGGAAACCGTGGTCAGCACCGGAGCGGACCTGGGAATATCCGTCGATCCGGACGTGGACAGGCTCGCCTTCATCTGCGAAGACGGAGAGCCTTTCGTAGAGGAATATACGCTTGTCAGCGTGGCTTCCTATGTTTTCGAAAGGAACGCCGCCAAGCCCGGACACCAGGCACCGGTATCCTGCTCCAACCTCTCCAGCAGCCGTGCGCTGAGGGATGTCACGGAAGGATTCGGAGGCAGGTATTACGCATCGGCCGTAGGCGAGGTGAACGTCACCACCAAGATGAGGGAAACCGGGGCCATTATCGGTGGAGAAGGCAACGGAGGCGTCATATTCCCCGCCCTTCACTACGGCCGTGACGCTATGGTCGGAGTGGCACTGTTCCTTTCGAACCTCGCAAGGAAGCAGCTGAAAGCCAGCGAGTTGAAAAAGACCTACCCGGAGTATCACATCGCCAAGGGGAAGATCCAGCTCAGCGACTCGGCAATCATCGGAAGTATCCTCGATGAGATGAAAGTGGCATTCTCTGACAAGGAGATAGACACGACAGACGGAGTCAAGGTAAGTTTCGAAGCCGAAAGGAAGTGGGTCCATCTCAGGCGGTCCAACACGGAACCTATCATCAGGATCTATTCGGAAGCCCCTTCAGTCCAGGAAGCCGAAGCGCTCGCCTGCGAGGTCAGGGAAATAGCCGACAGGATCATCAGGAAACAGGGATAAGATGTTTTCTTTCAGGACCACGACGCTTGAAGACCAGTTGGACAAGGCCCTGCTGAACGGCAAGGTCGGATGCTTCTGTACCCAGAACTGCTGGGACACCGCCAGGGGACGCTATATGTACGACCTCTTCAGGGAAAGGGGAAACCTTGAGACCGTATTCAGTCCAAGGGACTCGGAGCTTACCCCTGGTACCAACCACATATCCTTCGAGCCGGAACAGCTGGAAGGACTGGATTCAATCGTGGTCGAGATACAGGATGCAGGAGCCAGATACTTCAATTACAGCAAGGACGTGTTCCTGCTGATGGAGGTCCTGTCCAGGATGGAGAACGCCCCTGCCCTGTACATCGTGGACCATATAAATCCGGCAGGCCGCATAGTGGAAGGCTCGATGCCGAGCGGTCCTATTGAGCCTCACACTCCGAAAGTAGCTCACCGTCACGGACTTACCCTCGGAGAACTATGCAATCTGTATTACAATGAGATAGGAGCCGGCTTCGCCCTCCACGTCATATCCGCGCTGGCAAGCGACTCGACGCGGCAGCTGCTGCCCTGGACTATAGCTCCTGCATCGGACATCCCGGGGATGTTCACCTGCGGGATGTATCCCGGAGGCGGGCTGTGGAACAACACCACCATAACCCCGGCGATAGGTACTGCAAGGCCGTATGAATATCTGGGTGCGCCTTTCATCAAGACCAGCCGTCTTGAAGTGGTTCCGGCCCCGGCGGGAGTTTTGATGCGCCCTTGCTCCTTCACTCCATCCACGGGACGCTACGAAGGCCAGCGTTGCTTCGGCTACCAGATAATGCTGCAGCCCGGTGCGGAGTACCATTCGCTGCTGCATACCCTCCAGCTGATGAGGTATTTCACCGAGAGGTATTCCCAGTTCGAGTTCACGGAAGGATTCGAAGCCAAGCTTTCAGACCCGGTCCTCCTGGACTACCTGCGCGGCATCCTGTCGTTCCAGGAAGCCAGGGAGCACGTCAAGCTGGAAGAACAGAAATGGATCCGGAAGGCTAAACGCTACACCCTGTACGATGACCAGCCCTACAGGATAAAATAGTTTTTTCGTTCTTCGCTTGAATATCTTCAAAAAAGAATTATCTTTGCAGTCCGATTTACGGAAGCAACAACATTTTAATATATAAAGCAATGAAAAAAGGACTTCATCCCGAAACCTACCGTCTTGTAGCTTTCAAGGATATGTCAAACGACACCGTATTCATCACCCGCTCCTGCGCAGAGACCAAAGAGACTCTCGTAGTTGACGGAGTAGAGTATCCGGTTGTAAAGGTTGAGATCTCCAACACATCTCACCCGTTCTACACTGGCAAGGTCAAGCTCGTTGACACCGCCGGTCGCGTCGACAAATTCTACCAGAGGTACAAGAACCGTCAGAAGTAATACCTTCTACGATCAGATAGGAACAAAAAGTCGCACGGATGTGCGACTTTTTTTTGGTGGAAAAAGATTTTTACCTATCTTTGCAATCCCGAATAATGCTGGGTTCGTATAACGGTTAGTACTCAAGATTCTCAATCTTGCAATAGGAGTTCGATTCTCCTACCCAGTACAAAGGGTGCCGGAAGGCCCCGATGAGCAATGGAGGATGACTGATAGTCTGATGGACTTGAGGCCATCCTCTTCTTTTATTGGAGAAACCGGAAAACTTCAGTAACTTTAAAAGTTAAATCTGAAATGATGAAAAAATATCTTATCGCATCCGTTCTCCTGCTGTCGTTCCTTACCTCGTATGCCAAGGTACCTGCGAAGAAGGTAAGCGTTCCCGCCTCCGACCCAAGGATAACCTGGATCGGCCGCACATCGGCCGAGGAAGGCTCCGTAGCCTTCGATTGGACCGGGACTTACGGCAAAGTACGCTTCATCGGCAACACTTTGAGCTTCAATGTTTCCGACACTAAAAAGAACTATTACAACGTATGGCTCGACAGCACTATGGACGCAGTTCCTGACAAAGTGCTGGCCGTATACGGCAAGGACACAACCATAGTCATTTTCAGCGAAGACGAGATTCGCGCCCGCTACCGGAAAGACAGCAAGGCCGTCTTCGGCCCCCATCAGGTGATACTCCAGAAGCGCACGGAAGGGGAACAGGGCAAGACCACCGTATACTGCTTCACTACCAACGGAGAGTTCCTCCAGGCAGATGCCCCCAAGGACAGGATCATAGAATTCATCGGTGATTCATATACCTGCGGCTACGGTACCGAAGCCTCCTACACGGAACGTTTCTCGCCGGAAACCGAGAACCAGAATCTGACTTACGCCTGCGAGGCAGCACGCTATTTCGGAGCCGACCAGATAGTGATCGCACATTCCGGAATCGGTATCTCCCGCAACTTCAACGGGGACCTGAACGGCGACCATATGCCTGAACGCTACCTTCGCACGTTCGACAGCGAGAAAGATTCCAGATGGGATGCCGCAGCTTGTGGTCTGAAGCCGGATATTACGGTCATTTACCTCGGTACCAATGATTTCTCGAGGAATCTCCAGCCATCGAAAAGGCACTTTACCCGGAACTACATCACCCTCCTCAAGGAAATCAAGGAATACTACGGGGCAGGGCATCCGGTGCTGTGCATTTCTCCCAAGCACGATTTCGTGATGCAGGAATACATCCTCAACGCAATTAACACCAGCGGATTCGAGAATGTGCATTTCGTGGGCCTGTCCCCTTCCCTCCACAACGACAAGGAAGATATGGGGGCAGACGGACATCCGAACTATTCCGGTCACACAAAGCTGGCTTACAATGTAATACCGTACATTTCCACCATCACCGGCTGGGAGATGAACGGAAACGAAGTGAAATAATCTGACAAGGATATGAGAACAGGAAAGAAAATTCTATTATGGACCATCCTCGGCCTGCTTGTCGCGTTCGCGATCTTCTTCTACTTCAGGTTCTATTTCGTATTCGGCGACGGAGTCAAGGCCGGTGAACTCAACCAGTTCACCTACAAGGGCTACGTATGGAAGACATACGAAGGGAAACTGATCCAGGCCGGATTCAAAGGCTCCCCTAAATCATCGGGCGCCACCATCGAGTCCTACATATTCGACTTCTCGGTAGCCGATGAGGAGGTTGCCAACGAACTGATGCACCTCGGCGGCAGGAATGTCGAACTCCACTACAAGGAATACCTCGGAGCTCTGCCTTGGAGAGGTATGCAGAAGCACATAGTAGACAAGGTATTGTCATCTTCTTCAAATGACTCGGAATGGACAGGAAGCTTCTGACACTCATTATGATGGCTCTGCCTGTAGCAGCAGCTGCACAGACAGGCGTGGTCGCAGTCCATCCGGCGAACAATGAAGGCAGGATGCTGACTATGGAAGAGGCCGTGCTCGGAAGGAACACCCGCCCGGACAATGTCTATGCATCCTGGATCGACGACGACACCTATGTATGCAGGATCGACGGGAAATGGATGAGTACCGATTTCGCAACCGGAAAGTCTTCCGAATATTCACCTGAAAGGATCAATGTATCCATCCCGCGTGATGCGGCCGGAATCGAGAGAAGTTCTGCCGGGACATTCGCCTACACGAGGGGCAACAGCCTGTTCATCAACGACGGGACTGAGACCTGCGTGGCCTGCAGTGAAGACAGCCAGATAGTTTACGGACAGTCCGTTAGCCGCGATGAATTCGGCATATCCGGAGGTATATTCTGGTCGCCGGATGGATCCAGGCTGGCATTCTACCGCAAGGACAACAGCAGGGTGACCGACTTCCCTCTCCTGGATATCACCACGAGGACAGGGTCTCTCAAAAGCATCAAATACCCTATGAACGGGATGGAAAGCGAAGAGATCCGTCTGGGAATATACGACCTGGCAGCGAAGACCACGGTATGGTGCGATGTGAATGATTTCGGTTATGACCGGTACCTTACCAACATAAGCTGGACTCCAGAAGGGAAATACATTATCATCCAGGTCCTGGACAGGACCCAGAAGCATATGAAGATGAATATGTACCGCGCCGACAACGGAGGATTCGTAAGGACTGTCCTGACCGAAGACAACGCCCGCTACGTAGAGCCTCTCGACCCGGTGTGGTTCCTCAAGGGGACATATTCCTTCATCTACAGGACCAACAACCGCGACGGTTACCGCAACCTCTACCTCTGCGACACGCTGGGCAATGTCAGGCGTCTCACTGCTGTGGATGCCGATGTGGCCTATGCGGGGAACGACGGCAAGACCGTATTCTACACCTCCGCAGAAATGTCTCCGGTAGAAAACCACCTGTTCAAGGTATCGGTTACCGCGAAAGGCAGGAGGATGCCCGACGGGAACGCGGCCTCATTCAAGTTCGGCACCCCGGTCAGGCTCACGAGCGAAGAAGGCTGGCACAATGTTTCGCTCAGCAAGGACTGCAAGAAATTCATCGACTCGTTCAGCAGCTTCAACGTACCTCAGGTAACCAACCTCAAGACCACTGGCGGGAAGCTGATACGCAACCTCAGCATCGCTTCGGACCCGCTGGTCCAGTTCAAGACCGGCAAGGTCGTGCTCGGTACGGTCAAGAGCGCAGACGGGCGTTACGACAACTGGTACAGGATGTTCTTCCCTGCCGATTTCGATGCTTCCAGGAAATATCCCGTCATACTGTATGTCTATGGCGGTCCTCACTCCCAGATGGTACAGGACAGCTGGCTGGGCCAGGTCCGGATGTGGGAGATGCTGATGGCACAGAAAGGATATATCGTCTATGTGCAGGACAACAGGGGGACCCAGAACCGCGGTGCGGAATACGAGATGGCGATCCACAGGCAGTGCGGCCAGCTTGAGATGGCTGACCAGATGGTGGGGATCGAAATGCTCAAGTCCCTTCCGTTCGTGGATGCCGGAAGGATCGGAGTCCACGGCTGGAGCTACGGAGGCTTTATGACCATATCGCTTATGACCAACTATCCGGAGACATTCAAGACGGGTGTGGCCGGAGGACCGGTGATCGACTGGAAATGGTACGAAGTGATGTACGGAGAGCGCTATATGGACACCGAGGCGACTAACCCTGAAGGATTCGCAAGGACCAGTCTCATCGGCAAGGCAAAGGACCTGAAAGGTAAACTGCTCATCTGCCAGGGGGCGATAGACAATACGGTCGTCTGGGAGCACAGCCTCAGCTTCGTCCAGAAGTGCATCGAAGAGGGCGTACAACTGGATTACTTCCCCTATCCCCGGTCAGAGCACAACGTGATGGGCGTCTGGAGGACTCACCTTATGGATAAGGTCACTGAGTATTTCGACGATAATCTCTGATTACAGGGCACCCAGGATATTGCAGATCAATACACCCAGGTAATTACCTACGGCATAGCCGATTACACCTATGGCGAGTCCCGGAGCGAGGACTCGCTTGTTGTTCATGGATGCAGCTATCATAGGCACGAATGGCGGGGAGTTGATGTAAGTCACCGACGCTATGACAGCCGTATCTGCATCGACCTTGAAAACCTTCGCAGTCAGAAGCTGCAGGGTCAGGGAGACAACCTCCATAAAGAACAGGAAGCCGACTATGAACAGCGCGCCGGAGAAGTCCATCGACCGGACGTTGGCCATCGATGCAACCACGATGCTGAAGATGTATATCAGGTACATTCCGACCTCGTAGCTGTACTTGATCCTGCGGACCGGCTTTATGAAGGAGGCGGCGATGCTGAAAGTGGTTGCGGAAAGGATGAACCACATCATGAAGGTCCCCGGGATCAACTTTGAAAGGCCTACGGCCACACCGGCAGACAATCCTACTATGACCAATGTAACCCCGAGAAGTTTCAGCAGTTCCATAAGTCCTTCCTTCGACCACAAGCCCTTGTAAGGGTTCTTCTGCCTGTCCTTCTCTATCTGGGCACGCACTTCGGCCCCGTCGTTCCCCGCTGAATCCAAAGTCTTGACCGGCAGGAATTTACGAGCCCAGCGTATTCCGAAAGCCATTATGAACACCAGGTAGGTGAAGGACACCATCATATCATAGGTGTTCAAGAGGGCGTACTGCTGGCCGTCTACGCCAAGCATCTTGCTCACCGCAGCCATATTGACCGTACCTCCGGTAAGGCAGGCTGTGTACATACCTGCGATCTTCGGAGCGTCCGGGATATGCTTCGCGAAAATGGGATAACCGACCACAACTGCGATCACTACGGCCAGAAGACCCGTAATCATTGCTATGAGCTGGTCCTTGGTATCGTTTTTCCTGTAGGTGAACGAAAACAGGATCATAGGTATGGCCATCGGCACCAGGACAGTGGAGAAATTGTTCTGGAACTGCAGGAGAGAGTCTCCCTCAGGAGTGCCGGTCACAGGGAATATTCCCAGGTTGGCGATAATGGCGCCGAGAAAATACAGGAGCAGGATCGGTCCGATCTTGTCCATCCATCTCCATCTCCGGCATCCGTACAGGACAGCCGCAGGTGCCAGGAGGTAGAAGACCAGAAGAATGATTTTCAGGAACATTTATTCAGATATTGGTTCGTAACGAGGAGCAAGGGACTTCATGCAGATCCAGCCGATCAGGTATGCGACGGCGCAATAGCAGAATATGATGAAATAACCTGCAGGTTTGCCCTGGAAGCCGAGGAAGGTCATCCCGGTCCTGTCGGCAAAGTCAAACAGACGGCCTGCCACCTGCTGGAAGAAGAATGACGACAGACCTGCAGCAAGGCCGCATACTCCCGTGATAGTCGCCGATGCGCTCTTCGGGAAGAGGTCGGTTCCGACGGTGTACATATTCGCAGACCAGCTCTGGTGAGCGGCTCCAGCAAGACCGATGCAGAGGATCGGGAGCCAAGGGGTGAGCTTGCCCAGAGGCTGGGCGAAGAGGACCACCAGAGGGATGAAAGCGAATATGAGCATAGCCCTCAGACGGCAGGCATATGGATTCTTGCCGGTCTTGTCCATGAATATCGTTGGAAGCTTTCCTCCGAAAATGGAGAGCATCGTGATCAGGTAGAGGGTGAAGATCAGGGCCATTCCGAGAGGGTCGGAGGTCTTGATTCCGAATGTGGCGTTGAGATAGGATGGAGTCCAGAACAGGAAGAACCACCATACTCCGTCCGTAAGGAACCTGGCGATGATGAACGCCCAGGCCTCCTTGTGCTTGAGAACCTGGCCGAGGGACATCTTCCTGGTGCCTTCCGCAGATTCTTCATCTCCCTGCTTCTTGGCGAATTCCGCATCTGCCACGGCATCCTGCTCGATGTAAGCGAGTTCAGCTGCATTGACCATCTTGTTCTCGGAAGGTTTCTTGTATACGAAGATCCAGAATCCCATCCAGATGAATCCCAATGCACCGATAATGATGAACGCCATCTCCCATCCGAACTTGGCTGCTATCACGGGGATGGTCAACGGAGCGATGAGAGCTCCGATGGAAGAACCGGAGTTGAAGATCGATGTCGCGAACGCCCTGTCTTTCTTAGGGAAATACTCAGCGGTGGCCTTGATGGCTGACGGGAAGTTTCCTCCTTCTCCTATCGCGAGTATCGCTCGGGCGAACATGAACATATACATACTGAAGGTAGATATCAGCAAGGCAGCATCACCGGTCGCATTCAGCAGTTCGAGCTTGGAAGATGCTCCCACGTAGTGTTCGGTTGCTATTCCGCAGATGGCGTGGAGGCAGGCTCCCAGGGACCATACCGCAATCGAAACCGTATAGCCTTTCTTCGTACCGAGCTTGTCGACGATTCGTCCTGCAAACAGCTGGGCGAAGGCATACACGATCGCAAACACTGAGGTGATGTTTCCGTAGATAGTGTCATTCCAATGGAACTCCGGCTTGATGAATTCGTCCCAAGTCAGGGACAACACCTGCCTGTCCAGGTAGTTGACCGTGGTGGCGATGAAGATCATCGCGCAGATCACCCACCTGTAATTGGTCATTTTCTCGTTGTTCATATTATGTATATCAGTAATTATCAGTCCGTGAATTGCATTGAAACAAATATACGAATGTTTTCCTTTATATCGATTAGATAATCATTATTTCCAAAAAAACATTACATTTGCGGATAAGGAAAACGAGATTGGAACTTTCATCACAATAATCTAAAACAATTACATTATGGCTCTTTCACTTTCAGACATCATCAAGCAGCAGGTCTCCGCTGCAACCGGCAATGTAGAAATCCCTGCCGAAGTCAAGAACAAGGTCCTTGGCGGACTTTCCGAATCGATCCTCGGCAGCTTCACACAGACCGCTACCAAGGCCGGCGGTATGGATCAGATCAAGGAACTCCTCACCGGCAAGACTGCAGCTGCTGCCAGCCCTATCACCAACCTTGCAGGAAACCTCTTCACCAATAACATCCTGAAGAACCTCAATCTTGGTTCAGTGCTCGGAAGCAAGCTGACCGGACTGATCCCTACGATCCTTGGCAACCTCGGTGGTTTCATCAAGGACAAGGACGGCGACGGCGATGTCGACCTCAACGACATCCTTCTTTCCCTCGGTGGCACCGGACTCGGAGCAGCCGTGGCCAAGACCGCAGGCAAGAGCATCCTCAAGAACGTTCTCGGAGGTCTCTTCAAGAAATAGTTCAGGGAAACAGAATCGAACAGCCGGCCTTTTCGGGCCGGCTGTTTTTCATAATGGTCGAACGACCTTGATTCCTGCCAGGTTGGACCTGGATGAAACATATTCAGAGACAGACTTCGGATCGACGATAACCTTTCCTGCCGTCTGGGAAGCGTGGATGAATCCGACCTTGCCATCCTTGACGTATGCGATCGCAACGTGCGCGATGTCCAGTCCCTCGACCGCGGAGACGAAACAGATGATGTCTCCTGTCCTGATCCGGTCTTCGACCGATGCGACTTCCGGCTTCGGGATGAAGGTCATCGGAGTTCGGTTGAGCTCTTTTTCCACGTCTGATATCTTCTGAAGGGCAAGAGCAGCCCTGGGAATGTTGTTGGCATTGCGGAGCTGCTTGTATGAGTCAGGATGCTCCGACATGAAACTGATCGGATGGTCATACACTTTCCCTCCGAGATCGAGCGTGATATCCTTCAGGACCTTGTCCTGGCGCCGTATCCACTCTGTAGTATAATGGATCCTGTCCCCATAGCCCCAAGGCCCTTCACTGCGGTATCGTGTCGAAGCGACCTTCCAGGCGAACTGGACGAAATCAGGACGTCCCCTGTTCTCCTTGACCGTCAAGGCCAAGTCCAGGCAGGTCTCGACGAACAGTATGCAATCGGTCTTGGTAAGGTAGATCCTCAGTTCTTCATTGACTGGATCCGTATCCAGGGTACCGGCGACATACGGGGTCCCCATAAGCCTCGTTGCAGCTTCGACCATCAGGCCGGACGTAGTGACATCCCTGCCGGATTCCAGATTACGGACCTTGGTATCGTGGAGCTCTCCAAGCAACCTCTCTGCAAGGTCCCGGTCAGCCTTCGGCGAGACGTAGAAAGACTGCGCAGAGGCTGACAGGGCCTGCAAGGCGACAGCCGCGCAGGCAAGTATCCTTAAAAACATTCCCATACCCGGGATTGCAGCAAGAATCTTGCCTTTCCGGCATCAACGGTCCTCCGATTTGCCGTCCACTATCGCCTGGAAGGAATATGATTTCCCTCCGAGGGTGCAGCCTGCCGAGAAAGCACCTTCCGTGTAGTCGAACAAGCCTTCCTGACCTTCGTAGAATATGTCCCAGAGCTCCCAGTCATCGAACCTGATGGTGAATCCATCATAGACGTTGCGGATGAGGCACGGCTCCTTGAGGCATACCGATCCTTCGTCGGCATCGACGACAGGAACGACCCTGACGCTGTTCTCTATGTGCACGTCTCCCAGATTTCCGGAATTGCGGAACACGGACACAGAGTATTCGTACGTTCCGGAAAGCGGCGAGCGACCCTTCACATATTCCACGAGGTAAGAAAGCAAGGACCCGAACCGCTCGAACTTGAATGTCTTGTCGTGACTGTCATACTCACTGTTACGCAGATAGACGTGTCCGAACGTGTTCCAGTCGAAGTCGAAACAGAATGAGGTCTTTCCCAGTACCAGTTCGTAATTAGTCAGGTTCACCTGGACCGGGGAGTCGGAAGTCCCGGGATCGGTAACGTATTTGCCGTTGTAGCTCACGTTCGGTTCGGAAGATTTGAGGCCATCCACGTCCAAGTCACCCATCGCGCAGTATTCCGGGATGATGGTCTTCTCTTCCGAGACGACGCTTAGTCCATAGTCCGGGAAGAACTGGGAATACCTGTCCCAGGCATATGCTGCGTTTTGGTTCCCCAGCATGACGTAATGTACACCGACGGTACGGGGCGCCTCTCCGTCGCCCCATACAGCACTCTCGGTGCGCGTGCTATCAACCGTACCAAGATCCCTTTCCCAGCTTATGAAACCACTCCTCACTGTCGAACCCGAAGCTCCGGCATAGTTCTTCAACGGATTGGTGATGAGCAGGAAACGGTCTCCCGCACACATCTTCTCGATGGACAGACCCTTCTGGTAGGCACCGTTCCTTACGAAAGACGCCAGATCTCCGCTGACCCTGTAGTAGAAATAACCCAGGCCGGACACGACATCTCCTTCCGGGAACTTCTTACCGCCCCAGGAGCTTTCAGCCGCACCTTCGACCATCCTCGTCAAGGCATAGTCCGCAGTAACTTCCGTCCTCTCCCAGGAAGACCCAGTCATCGAAACCGACAATCCCACCTTGTAAGGGACTCCGCAGGTCCTTGCGATCTTCTCCTGGTCGGTTATGGTCGTGGAACCGAAAGAGAAACTGACAGGCCTGGTCCTGGCAGCAAGGTCGGCAACCGATGGATTTCCCGGTGAGTAGTCAGGCAACTCGCTCCTTTCCAGATAGATGTATCCATCTGAATCCGAAGTTTTCTCATAGGTATTACCGGCCTGGTCGGTGAACTTCACCTTGCAGCCAGGGATCACCACCGGACCCGGACCGGAAACCAGCAAGGCGGCGCCTCCGGAAAACGGGTTGACGTATTCGAATGTGGTATCCTTGGATTCTCCGACCATCCTGACCTTGGCAAGAACCCTGACAGGGGTAACGTTGTAACGGCTCGGATCCGCTTCATCCAGATAAACCGAATCCCTTATCGAGGAAGTCTCTCCCGGCATCCCGTCAGAACCCCGGAGGTATTTGATGAAGTCTTCTTCCGAAACTGCGGTCACAGGCCAGTACGGATATTCTTCGACGTCATAGACTCCGTTGCCTGGGTTCACCAGTCCCGGATCGCCCAGCACCAGGGACTTCCAGAGGTCGTAAGCGGACTGCCCGTCAGCTCCGTCCTTGCCGTCGATTCCGTCCTTGCCGTCGGTACCATCCTTGCCGTCAGTTCCGTCCTTGCCGTTCTCGCCCGTTGCCTTGGCAAGCTTGGTCCAGGAAGCGCCTCCGTCATATGAGACGTACCAGTAGCCATCTTCAATCTTCAGTGCGGGAGTGACTCCTCCTGCAGGCCGGCCGGTATCCACAGAGCCGACCCACCAGTTGCCATTCTCCCCTATATGAGGACTCTCGCCATCCTTGCCGTCCTTGCCGTCTTTACCGTCTTTGCCATCCTTGCCGTCGGCACCGTCGGCGCCCCGGAGGTACTCGAAGAAATCCTGGATCGAAGTCCTTTCCGGGTCCCATCTGGTACCAGGATTGGCGGGATTATCCAAGCCATCCTCGGAAATGACATCCATAACCCAAAGCTCGTAGGCTGAATATCCATCCTTCCCATCCTTTCCATCGTTCCCATCGGCTCCGGAAGGTCCCGTAGCAGGTATGCCGGTGTCGGTGAAGCCTATCCACCAGTTCCCGTTCGAGCCCACGAACGGCGTTTCTCCATCATCGCCCTTGTCCCCGCGCGAATAAGCCAGCTTGCTCCAAGTCAGGCCGCCGTCGTAGGATACATACCAGTAGAGGTCCTCGTCGATCTTCAGGACAGGAGATACGCCGTCGGCTCCGTCCTTTCCATCGGCACCTCCGGGACCGGTAGCAGGCACGCCGGTATCATACTCGCCTATGAACCAGTTGCCGTTGCCGCCTATACTCGGAGTCTCTCCGCTGAGACCGTCCCTGCCGTCTTCTCCCTTCGCCCTGCCAAGACAAGTCCAGGTCTCTCCGCCATCATAGGATACATACCAATCATCGGCATCGATCTTCAGGCTGGGGGTACTTCCCGCCGCCCCTGTAAGGAACAGGAAGAAATCGTGTTCCGTACAGTTGGCGATGGTATATTCACGGCCGTTGACGTCAGTCAGGGAACCGTTTGAGAGGACAGCTGCCTTCCATACTTCATAGGCGGAAAGTCCGTCTGCTCCCGCATCTCCGTTGTCGCCCTTGTCGCCTTTGTCGCCTTTATCTCCTTTCTCGCCTTGGGCCTTGACTCCCGTATCGGTATCTCCGACAAACCAATTGCCGTTCTCTCCGACGTATGGCACCAGGCCGTCAGCACCCTTGCTGCCGGTAAGGAACAGATAGAAATCGGCAAGCGAAGTCCTGGACTTGTCCCACTGAGAGCCCGGATTGTGAGGATCCTCGACTCCTTGCGAAACATAGGTGACCCAGAGTTCATATGCCGACAATCCGGTTTCTCCCTTGTCACCTTTGTCGCCTTTGTCGCCTTTGTCTCCCTTGTCACCCTTTTCTCCATCCTTGCCTTTCAAATATGCGAAGAAATGAGCCATATCAGTCTCGCCGGTGTAATCTATGAGCTTGTCCCGGACTGCGTTGACCCATACTTCATAAGCCGAGAAACCATCTTTCCCGGGATTGCCCTGCGGGCCTTGTTCCCCTTGCGGCCCCCTGGGCATCGTCACCTCCAGCGAATTGCAGGAAACCAGGGCGGCCAAAGTTGCGGCCACAGCCGCCACGATATTGATTATTCTTTTCATATCTTCTTGAATACTAATGCGTAATACTATTTGATCAGATAATTCCAGAGGAGCTCGGAGGCTACTCTTTCTATCACCACCTTGCGGTCTCCTCTCCTGGCCTCATCGGAAGCTGAGGAGGACACGATGGCAACCCGTTTCCCGAAACCACGGCTGACAAGCCTGTGCGCCGGGACTCCCCTCTCTATCAAAGCATCCCTTACAGCCTTGGCACGAGCCTCGGAAAGCTGGTCGTTGTATGCGTCCGAGCCCTTGGAATCAGTATAGCCTGCAACCAGGAACCTGGCATCCGGGAATCTGTTGATCACATCGGCGATCTCGTCCAGGACCGGTCGTGAATCATCGGTGATCGTAGCCTTGTCGAAGTCGAAATTCACGTTGTCCATCATCTCGGCGATCGTCCTTTCCACAGGGACTTCCTTCACCACTTCGCGGACGACTTCCACAGGGACTTCCTTGACGACCTCCCTGACTACTTCCCTGACCGTTTCGACAGGGGCTGCCTTCCGTCTCTTGTCACTTCCGCCCAGCCTGATTATCACTCCGGCTGAAGCCTGGGCGAAACACGCGCCTTTATTGCCCAACGGTTTCAGGAATTCTCCCTGCAGGCGCAGTCCGAAACGGTTGCTCATCCATCCCACGACACCAATACCTGCCGAGACAGGGAAGAAACTGTCGGCATCGAAGGTGAACCCCTTGTTCCAGGCATCTTCAGCCTTCCAGACGGCTTCTTTGGTGATGTCTCCCCGGAACTGTCCGAAATATGAATTCGGGAACGTTTTCCGGTACCACGAGATGCCGACCCTAAAATAAGGCTGGATCCACTCGCTCCTGGTGAAAGGTCTGAACTGCAGGCCCGGGCCGGCCATCGCCGACCATCCCTGAACGAGATTCTCCGATTCATAGTACCTTGCAAGTCCGAAAGTACCTTGCAAGTCAGCATAGAGCCACTCGCGGAGTTCCCTGGCTGCATACAGGTCAGCCCCTCCGTAAAGGAGCCTTTCCTCCAGAGTGAAAAGATAGTCCCCACCCGCGGTCTGGTGGAAATCCGTAACGGAAGTCCTGGTAAGGTTCATCAACGAACCTCCGATTCCGAATTCCCACGAACCGGGGCGTTCCTGGCAAAGAGCCTTCAATGGGCACAATGCCAGCAGCACGACGGCCGCAGCCGTCTTGTTCAGAAAGATTTTCATAAGTCCCGATAACTTGTAATTAGGATTGTTTATTTGAGTGAGTACTCAGTCAGATTCTGGATTCCCGGTATTCCGTAATACGCGGACACGATATCCCCTTTCAGGAATACTTTCCTGCCCAGGAGTTCCGGGTGTTCGACGAGGTTGAGCGCATCCCGGAAGTCACCTTTCGAAAGCTGTACGGACATACAGGAGCTTTTCTCAGACACGGACGTACGCGCGGCTATCGCCAGGCAGGTCATCGAGGAGAATGGAGGCTCGAAAGAGATGCCGTTCTTCGTAGAGGTCAAGTCTCCGCCCACTATGTAACCGCACACCCAGACGCCTTTCTCGCCTGCCTTTTCCATAGCCTGGCCCACCCCGTAGGCGCTGGAGATGCTGGAGCCGGCGTCCGGAGACCCTGAACCGATCTCGTAATCCTCGCTGCTCCAATACCTTAGTGTATCGATTTGGATGGATAATGAAGCCGTGGATCCGGAAGAAGGGCCTTCGCCGGGACAGGATATTCCCATAGTAAGTATCTCCCTCGGTTCCAGGCTCCTGGTGAACAGTTTCTCCGCCTTGTCCCCGTCATTGAGCCATACCGAAACTTCCCCTGGCTTGAAATATCCGATACGGCTCTCGGACTGCCCATAGTCCAGGTCTCCTTCCTTGGATGAGGCGTACAGCCTGCCCTGGGGATATGCGGCTGCGAAATCATCTCCCGTACGCAGCCTGAGCCCGGAATTCACCTGGGTGCAATTGAAAACGACTTTGGTGTCAGTCCCGGCCTGCACTACGACGACCTGCTCGTCACCGAACTGAGGGGAGTTGAAAGCCGGAACCTCGAACTCGCAAGACAACACTTTCAAGGTATAGGTTCCCGGATTGACGGGCATCGACATAGGAGAATCGGAATAAGCCCCGTTGTAAAGGATCTCTCCCCCGGAGTTCTTCACCTGGAGGATGAATGAATCCGTGTCCGGCATCTCCGTCAGCGAACGGGTGGACATATTCGGATCGAAATGCCACGCCAGGGTCCCCTGTGCCTGGCCGGTCGGGAATTTGTTGCAGGAAACCCACAGGATGGCGGACAGTAGAGCCACCGGTAGCAGGAGTTTCGGATAACAAGTGGAAAAAGTCTTCATAGCTGGTCAAATAGTTTACGGACCGCACCGTTGCGATCCGTCTGCAAAAATATAGGAAGCAAACTTCAGAAAAAGAAAGAAACAGCAATTTCTTGCCGTGGCAAACGTCAATTGCCTTTTTTTATCACAGGGACGAATAAAATTCACGAGGCAATCGCATTCACTGCGATCGCCCCGCTACTTAACCTAAACTTAAACTATGAAAAACTTCACGTCAAATATACAAATTCTTTTGATATCTGCTACTATCCGATACGAATTTTTGCATATTTGAGCAATAAAATTTTTTCTCCATATATATCGAATACGATTTTCGCTTTCAAATCGGGAACCTTTCCCGTAATTTCCACTATCTTCCCGAATCCGAACCTGTTGTGCTCGATCCTCTGGCCCGCCTTCAATTCCGTCATCGGTACAGGGATGAACTCACTGTCCGGTATCTTCGGTGGGAGCGGCCGGTTGCGGAGAGCCTCCGGAGTCCTCGTGACCGACGGCCGGAGAGGTTCCGGCTTCCTGACCGGGTCAGGCTTCCTTACGGGCTTCGGAGATGCCCATCCCCTGCTCCCGAAACCTCTGAAAGAATGGCGGAAAGGGAATTCATCCTCATCTTCGGAACTGTTCTCGAAGTCTTCCATCTTCAATGGGTTGGATATGAAGGCAGGATCTATCTCCCTGAGGAACCGGCTCGGGGAATTGGACTCGTGCTTACCGTTACGCATCCTGGTACGGGCATACGAAAGGTAAACCGCATTCTTCGCCCTGGTCATCGCGACGTAGAACAACCGCCTTTCTTCCTCGATGTCCGCCGGAGATGAGAGCATACCGCCCGAAGGGAACAGATTCTCCTCCAAGCCGGTCACGAACACATAGGGGAACTCCAGTCCCTTTGCGGAGTGTGCGGTCATCAAGGCTATCCTGTTACGGGCATCTTCCTCATCGGTCGAATCGACTGCAGTGAGCAGGGAAATGTTCTCGAGGAATTCTCCAAGGGTCACCAGGGGGAAGGTTACTTCCGATACATCGACGAGCTGGCTGTCCGTCTGCAATTCTTCCAGATATTCATTCTGCCTTTCCTCGATGAAGGAAGTCACGCTGTTCAGGAGTTCCTCGACGTTGGAGGCCCTGGACTGGCTTTCGATGGACGGATCGGACTTGAAATGGGCGTGAAGGCCGCAGGCGTCTGAAAGAGCCACGGCAAGTTCATCCGCTCGGGTATCCGGTGCCTTGGCGGCGAAAGTCCCTATCATATCGCAGAAACTGCGTATCCTCGCAACCGCAGGAGCCTTCAGGCCGAATTCCGCGAACCTCTCCGAATAAGCAGCCTTGAACATCGACGTACCCAGGTCCCTTGCCATAGCCGACAATGCGCCAAGGGATGTGTCGCCGATACCGCGGGAGGGCATATTCACGGCACGCTTGAAAGACTCATCGTCGTGGACGTTCACCACCAGCTTGAAATAGGCCATCATATCCTTTACTTCGGAGCGCTCGAAGAAAGAGTTCCCCGAATATACCACATAAGGCAGGTTCCGCTTGCGCAAGGCCTCCTCCAAGGCCCTGGACTGGGAATTCGTCCGGTAAAGGACGGCGAAATCCTGGTACTTGGCGTGGTCTTCCTGCATCCTCGCCGTTATTTCCGCAGCCACCCTCAGGGCTTCCTCCTGCTCCGAGAAACTGTTGAGGATCCTTATCTTCTCCCCGGTACGCCCAACCGCCACACAGTTTTTCGGGATCCTGTGCTCATTCTTGGCTATCAAGGAATTGGCAGCATTAACTATATTCGCGGTAGAGCGATAGTTCTTCTCCAGGCGGAAGACTTTGCATTCGGGATAGTCCTTCCTGAAATTGAGGATGTTCTCTATCTTGGCCCCCCGGAAGGCATAGATAGACTGGGAGTCGTCCCCCACCACGCATATATTCCTGCTGGTCTCGGTCAACTTCTTGAGTATCAGATACTGAGCAAAGTTAGTATCCTGATACTCATCGACGAGGACATAATCGAAGCGGGAGGCTATGGAAAGCCTCGCCTCCGGATTGTCTCGGAGCAGGATGTTCATATTCAGGAGGATATCGTCGAAGTCCATCACTCCGCTGTTCCGGCATTTGGTTGCATACAGCGAATATATGTCACATATCCGCGGCTTGCGGGACTGGATGTCCTTCTCGACAGCCTGACGGTTGTTCCTGTATGCCGCCGCCGTGACCAGGTTGTTCTTCGCCAGCGATATCCTGGCAAGGACATCCTTCGGTTTGTAAACCTTGTCGTCCAAGCCCAGCTCCTTGATGCAGGCCTTGATGGCGCTTACCGAATCTCCGGTGTCATAGATGGAAAAGGTCGGAGGGTATCCCAGGGATTGTGAATATTCCCGGAGGAACCTGATGAATATGGAATGGAAAGTGCCCATGCGGAGTTTCCAGGCATTGCGTTTCCCGACCATCAGCGCAATCCTTTCCTTCATCTCGTTCGCCGCCTTCTTGGTAAAAGTCAGCGCCATCACCCTGGATGGATCCCCTCCCTTGCTGAGAATCAAGGCTATCCTGCTTGTCAGCACCTTGGTTTTCCCCGCTCCAGCTCCTGCTACTATCAGCACAGGTCCGTCAACACAGCTTACCGCCTCTTTCTGCTCCTCGTTAAGCCCTTCCAAAATAGCATTCCCAATGTTTTCCATAATGGTACGAAATTACGGATTTTTCGTGAAAAATGAGTACATTTGTAAATTGAAAAAGGAAAAACTATCAACCCAAAAAATAATGTCAAACAAAATCTATTTGAAAAAGGGTCTGAACATTCCGATAAGCGGAGAAGCAGCCCTCGAAACAAAGAAAAAGATCGTGCCTGACGTTGTAGCCGTGAAGCCTACGGACTTCAAAGGCTTTTCCCCGAGACTTCTCGTCAAGGAAGGGGACAAGGTACTCGCAGGATCCCCAGTTTTGGCAGACAAGCAAAACCCTGACATAATGCTCACGTCCCCGGTCAGCGGAACAGTGAAGGAAATCGCCAGGGGCGAGAAGAGGAAACTGCTTGCAGTCCTGGTTGAAGCCGACGGAGAAGGACAATCAGTGGACTTCGGTGCCAAGGATCCTTCCGGTCTGTCATCCGATGAAGTCAAGGAGGCTCTTCTCAAAAGCGGTCTGTGGCCATCAATCGTACAGAGACCTTACGGAATCATTGCCGATACGGCAGTGACACCCAAGGCCGTTTTCGTATCCGCATTCTCCACTGCACCCCTTGCAGCCGACTGCGAATACGCCTTCAAGGACGAACTCGAAGCAGTCCAGGCGGGTATCACCGCAATGTCCAGGATAGCGAAGGTCCACGTGTGCGTCAACAGCGAATCCTCAATATTCGCAAAACTCAGCGACGCTACCGTGCACACCGTGGTTGCCAAGAAGCATCCTGCCGGAAACGTCGGAGTCCAGATCAGCCATCTCTCCCCCATCAAGAAGGGAGAGACCGTGTGGACGCTCAACCTCCTCTCGCTCGCCGCGATAGGTAAGCTGTTCAAGACCGGAAAGCTCGTCCTCGAACGCAAGGTTGCCGTTACCGGTCCTGCAGCCAAGGAGCCTGCTTATTGCCAGGCCCTCCCCGGGACTCCTGCAAAGGCCCTGGCCGGACAGCTGGATCCGGACGTGGAGATCCGCTTCATCAGCGGAGACGTACTCTCCGGCGAGAATATAGGTGCCGACGGCTACCTCGGATTCTTCGACAATCAGCTGACTCTCGTCAAGGAAGGCCGTGAAAGAGAATTGCTCGGATGGGCGAACCCTCTCAGGTTCAACCAGTTCAGCTCTTCGATGGCATATTTCTCCTGGCTCCTTCCTAAGAAGAAGTACAATATGGACACCAACACCCACGGCGGAGTGCGCGCTTTCGTCTGCTCGGACGTATACGGCAAAGTCCTGCCGATGGACCTGTTCCCTGTCTATCTCATCAAGGCTTGCCTCGCAGGAGACATCGACAAGATGGAACAGTTCGGTATTTATGAGGTCCTGCCTGAAGATCTGGCCCTTTGCGAGTTCGTCGATCCTTCGAAGAACGACATCCAGGCCATAATCGGCAAGGGTATCGACCTGATGCTCAAGGAAATGGCTTAAAAGATATTCACTATGGAAGAAAACACAGTAAAACCAGGCCTTTTCGAGAAAGGCGGTAAATTCGGGTGGCTGCATTCCACGGTGGATGCTTTCGACACCTTCCTCCGCGTTCCTGCCACCGTGACCGCAAAGGGTTCCCACGTCAGGGATGCAATCGACATCAAGAGGGTTATGATCATCGTAGTCCTCGCCCTCGTTCCTGCCGCCCTGTTCGGTATGTGGAACGTAGGTTACCAGCACGACCTCGCAGTCGGAGACCTTCCGGGATTCTGGAACCAGTTCTGGTGGGGATTCCTCAAGGTGCTCCCTCTGTTCCTAGTCTCATACATCGTAGGACTCGCGATCGAATTCGCAGGTGCGCAGATCAAAGGTGAAGAAGTCAACGAAGGTTACCTCGTATCCGGCTTCCTCATCCCTCTCATCGTGCCTGTGGACGTTCCGCTCTGGATGCTCGCCGTCGCAGTCGCTTTCGCAGTCATCTTCGGCAAGGAGGTATTCGGCGGAACAGGAATGAACTTCCTGAACCCTGCCCTCCTCGCCCGTGCGTTCCTGTTCTTCTCATATCCGAGCAAGATGTCCGGTTCAGAGGTATGGATTGCTCACCGCTGCGGTGCAGACGCTATCTCAGGAGCCACTCCGCTGACCTTTATGGGTGACGGTATGAACGCTCTCGGAGCCGGCGGCTACACCTTCTGGAATATGTTCGCAGGAACCATACCGGGTTCTGTCGGAGAGACTTCCGTCATCGCCATCCTGATCGGTGCATTCATCATCCTGTGGACCGGAGTAGCCAGCTGGAAGGTTATGGTATCTTCAGTTGCAGGCGCCCTCCTGGTCGGATGGATCGGCAACCTCTGCGGCATAACCGACATCCCGGCATATTACCAGCTCGTGATGGGCGGCTTCGCCTTCGGTACTGTCTTCATGGCGACCGACCCGGTGACCTCCGCACAGACCGAGACCGGCAAATGGATCTACGGATTCCTTGTCGGAGCTCTCTGCATCACCGTGAGGTTCTTCAACCCTGGCTACGCCGAGGGTATGATGCTCGCAATCCTGCTTATGAACACGTTCGCTCCTCTGATCGACCACTGCGTCACCAGCAGCGCCGCAAAGAGAAGGGCGAAGAAAGTCTCAATCGTTTAATTGTCAAGGGATATGAATACTAACGGTAACATATACACAATAATCTACACCACCGTCATAGTGGCTGTGGTGGCAGCGATTCTGGCTTTCGCGTCCCAGTCTCTCAAGTCAAGGCAGGACGACAACGAGAAAGCGGACACCATCTCACAGATGCTTACCGCCGCCCAGTTCTCCACCAAGGCCGACCTCCAGAAACTTGGCAACACCAAGGTCCTGGCCAAGTACGCCGAAGAGATCGGACAGGCTTTCACCGTGGGAACGGACGGCAGCAAGGTTTCCGACCTGGACCTTGACAAGGTCTATTCCCCGAAGGAACTCAAGAAGCAGAACTACAAGATCAAGGATGGCTCAGGCGCCGAGATCCCGGTCTTCATCTTCAAGAACGGTGTGACCGTGGTCCCCGTCTACGGAGCCGGACTCTGGGGACCGGTCTGGGGCTACATCGCTTTCGAACCCGGTTCCGATACCATCAAGGGTGCGTATTTCGACCACGAGAGCGAGACTGCAGGCCTCGGTGCAAAGATCAAGGACGATCCTGCATTCCAGGCCGAGTTCAACGGCGAGAAGGCCGACTTCACTGATGTGAACGTATTCAACATCGTGAAGGGCGGAGCTCCCAAGAACACAGACGGCACATCCGTCATCGACAACAAGATCGACGCCATTACCGGTGCGACGATGACCTCCAACGGTCTGGACGCCGCAATCGATACCTGGCTCGGAGCCTATGCAGCCTACTTCAAGGGTGCGTCAACCAAAATCGAGGAGGAATAACAATGGATGCTAAACTGAAAGAAACAATACTCAATCCGATATTCAAGGGCAACCCTATAACCGTCCTTGTCCTCGGTATCTGCTCCTCCCTGGCCGTAACGGTCACGATGAAGGGAGCACTCGTAATGGCCCTTTCGGTCATCGTCGTCTGCGGTGTTTCCAGCCTCATCCTCTCTTTGCTCAGGAATACGATCCCTAGCCGCGTACGCATCATCGTACAGCTGGTCGTAGTCGCGATGATGGTGATCCTCGTGGACCAGATACTTAAGTCCTTCGAGGCCACCTACGCCATCGACAAGCAGCTTTCGGTGTACATCGGCCTGATCATCACCAACTGCATCGTAATGGGACGCATCGAGGCTTTCGCCCTCGGCAACAAGCCTTGGCCGTCCTTCCTGGACGGAGTCGCAAACGGCGCAGGCTACGGACTGATCCTTCTGATCGTCGCCTTCTTCCGTGAACTCCTGGGAAGCGGCACCCTCTTCGGTGTCGATGTCCTGGGCTGGCTCGGCTACACACCTAACAACCTGGTCATCCTCCCTCCGTTCGCACTCATCCTCCTCGGATGTATCGTATGGGTCCAGAGGAGCATCCAGAAAGACTTGCAGGAGAAATAAACAAACATCAAGGTTATGGAATATATCAGCTTATTCGTAAAGTCAATATTCGTTGACAATATGATCTTCGCTTACTTCCTGGGTATGTGCTCATACCTGGCAGTATCGAAGAATGTGAAGACGGCTGCCGGCCTTGGTGTCGCTGTCATCTTCGTCCTACTCGTAACTCTTCCTATCAACTATCTCCTCAACAAATACGTACTCGCACCCGACGCACTGATCAAAGGTGTTGACCTGAGCTTCCTCAGTTTCATCATCTTCATCGCAGTCATCGCCGCGATCGTACAGATAGTCGAGATGGTGGTGGAGAAATTCAGTCCTACCCTGTACTCCGCACTCGGAATATTCCTTCCGCTGATCGCAGTCAACTGCGCGATCCTCGGAGGTTCCCTGTTCATGCAGCAGAAGGATTTCGCCAATGTCGGAGAGAGTGCCGTCTATGCCCTCGGTTCCGGAATCGGTTGGTTCCTTGCCATCGTATCCCTCGCCGCAATCCGCGAGAAGATGTCGTACTGCAATGTCCCAGCCCCTCTGAAGGGTCTCGGAATCACTTTCATCACCGTAGGCCTGATGGCTATCGCGATGATGACGTTTATGGGAATTTCACTTTAAGGAAGGAGGCAGAATATGTTCAATACAATCATCGGAGCAATAGCTACAATAGTTGTCGTAACGCTCATTCTCGTCGCCCTCCTTCTCTTCATCAAGGCCAAGCTCACTCCTTCGGGATCTGTAAGCATCGACATCAACGGAGGCAAGAAGACCCTGGAAGCACCGCTTGGAGGTGACCTTATGCATACCCTCGCCGACCAGGGAATATTCCTCCCTTCAGCTTGCGGCGGCAAGGCCAACTGCGGCCAGTGCAAGGTACAGGTCCTCGAAGGCGGCGGATCCATCCTTCCTACCGAAACCGGTTTCTTCAACAGGAAGCAGATAAAGGACGGATTCCGTCTCGGCTGCCAGGTGAAGGTCAAGGACAATATCAAGATCCAGGTTCCAGACTCCACGCTGAGCGTGAAGAAGCTCGAATGCGAAGTCATCTCGAACAAGAACGTGGCCACCTTCATCAAGGAATTCACCGTAAGGCTTCCTGAAGGCGAGCATCTCGATTTCAAGTCCGGTGAGTACATCCAGATCGACATCCCTGAATATGACATAGACTTCGCCGACATCGACGTCGACGACATCTACAAGTCAGACTGGGAGAAGTACGGATTCTTCGGCATCAAGGCGAAGAACACCGTGCCTACGGTCCGTGCATACTCGATGGCATCGTATCCTGCGGAGAAGAACATCATCAAGCTGAACGTCCGTATCGCAACCCCTCCTTTCGACAGGAACCAGCCTAAGGGCGTGTTCAAGATGCTGCCGGTTCCTCCGGGAGTCGCATCTTCATACGTCTTTACGCGCAAGCCTGGTGACAAGGTATGGATCAGCGGTCCGTTCGGTGAGTTCCTCCTTCCTAAGGACGATCCTGAGGAGCAGGAATATGTATTCGTCGGCGGCGGTGCCGGTATGGCTCCTCTCAGAAGCCATATCATGCACCTCTTCAAGACCTTGAAGACCTCCAGGAAGGTTCATTTCTTCTACGGAGCACGCAGCCTCGTCGAGGCATTCTACCTAGAGGATTTCGCCGAGATCGAGAAGGAATTCCCGAACTTCCAGTTCCATCTCGCCCTCGACCGTCCTGACCCTGCAGCCGATGCGGCAGGAGTCAAGTACACGGCCGGTTTCGTACACAACGTAATGTACGAGACCTACCTGAAGGATCACGAGACTCCGGAAGATATCAAGTACTTCATGTGCGGTCCGCCAATGATGGTGGCTTCCGTGAACAACCTGCTCGACAGCCTGGGAGTCCAGCCGGAGAGCATCCTCTACGACAACTTCTCGTAGTCCCTGCAGGCTGAATACCGATAACAGGTGGCTGACCAACCGTCAGTCACCTGTTTTTCATTCCTGTCTCGCCTTCCGTCATTCCCGACCTGTTCGGGAATCTCCCGTCATTCCCGGCTTGCATTCCGTCATTCCCGACCTGTTCGTCACTCCCGACCTGTTCGTCATTCCCGACCTGTTCGGGAATCCCTTTGCGCCAGCGGCTGCAACACCGGGCGCTTGCTGCTTCGCAGCCCTGTACGGGTAAATGCGCCCTAACGTTGCAGCCAACTGCCGTCTACTGTCCATCATTACCGGCTCCGAACACGACTTCCAGGCCGTCGTAGGCGGCCTTGAGAGGGGTCGGGAGAGAGGCGTCAAGCTGGGACTGGGACTGATTGGCGTGAAGGGAACGGGCTATATGGGTGATGTATGCCGGCTGGCCTTCCTTCGGCTTGTAGCGGCCCTCACGCAAGAGCAT
>JAGDBQ010000138.1 GCA_017958985.1 Bacteroidales bacterium | reverse complement strand
GCCGATCGGGAAAGTCTCCGCCAGGACCACCGGCAGGGTGTAGAGCCAGCTCAGGCACATTACGGCGACCAGACTGAATATTCCGGTAACCAGCCCTACCTTCAGAGCGAAGCCGAGCGAGGATGAATATATGAACGGCACCAGGATGCACAGGGGGGCGATGAAGGCGATGCTCACCATCATTCTCTTGCGAGCCTTCAATGCGGGGATCCCGCGCTTGATCATATTGTCGGACCAGGCGGATGTGAGGACTCCTCCGATGGCTCCCACCAGGAACGGAATACCTCCTATCCATTGGATCATATCGAGTGTCTGTCTGGTGGAAAGCCCTTGGGCGGCTCCCATATTCCTGAGGAATCCCGGCAGCCAGAAACAGCAGAAATACCACACGGGGTCGCTTACGAGGCGGATAAGGATTCCTCCCCAGAGGGTGTTGGTCTTGAACAGGTCCTTGAACTTGAACTTTGCGGAAGAAGAGGTGTTCCGGTCCTTCCCGATAGTGAGTTCAAGGATATCCTCCGTAGGGGTTCTATACACGAATAGCCATATCGCGGCCAGGACCAGTCCTACCGCACCCGAGATGATGAATACGTGCTGCCAGTTGTCGAGCAGCCTCATCAGCCAGGCTATCAGGAGCGGGGCGATGACGGCGCCCAGCGACCCTCCGACAGTGCATAGGCTGTTGGCGGTGGCTCTCTGCCGCTTCTCGAACCACAGGGTGACGGCCACCAGCTGACCGGCGAATATCGTAGGCTCAGCGAGGCCGAGGATTCCCCTGCAGAGCGTGAATATCCCGACATTCGGTGCAAGACCGCCTCCGATGCAGGCCAGCGACCACACGGTGATTCCTCCGAACAGGACGCGCTTGGGACCGAAACGGTCTACCAGCATCCCGGACAGCGGGTACATCACCGCATAGCAGATCAAGAATATGTTGACTATCCAGGCGTATTCCATATCCCCGATGCCGAAATGGTTGAGGATTTCCGGTTTCAAGATGGAAAGCAGCTGCCTGTCGAGATAATTGCAGATGATGGCGAGGAACATAGTGGCTACTATGAACCACCTCCTCCTTGTTGGGTTCTTGATCCTGTTCATAATACAAATATCAGAATAAAAGTTTAAATTTGTTTTCAGAGAATTCTGCTTATGAAAATAAAGCCCGGACTTTTTGTAAAAGTACTTATTGCAATCGGCCTCGGCGCCCTTCTGGGCCTCGTCGCTCCGGAAGTGCTGGTACGCATATTCAAGACTTTCAATGTCCTTTTCGCCCAATTCCTGAAGTTCATGATTCCGCTTCTGGTGCTGGGGCTCGTTACTCCGGCCATAGCGAATATGGGCAAGGGGGCAGGCAAGATGCTTCTGACCGTTATAGCAATCGCATATCTTTCCACGATATGTTCCGGCTTCTTCGCGCATATCTGCGCGTCCAATGCGTTCCCGCATTACCTGAGGGCCGGAGAGCTGAGCCAGGAGGCTGTCGCAGCCAAGGAATTCCTGCCTTATTTCGACATCAAGATCCCGCCGGTCTGCGACATAATGACCGCCCTGGTCCTGTCGTTCATAGTTGGAATATGCATAATATTCACAAGCTCCGAGGTTCTGAAGAAGGGTTTCGATGAATTCGGCGCCATCGTGAAACTGACTATCGAGAAAGCGATTATCCCGCTCCTGCCGTGGTATATATTCACGATGATCTGCGAGATGAGCGCAAAGGGAGTGATTGCCGTGGTCCTGGGGTCCGGGGCAAAGGTTATCCTGACCGGCATCGTGCTGACCCTTATATGGCTTGTCATCCAGTATTGCATCGCCGGTGCAATCGCCGGGAAGAATCCTTTCAAGTGCCTCTGGAATATGGTTCCTGCCTATCTGACGGCGTTTTCGATATGTTCTTCCTCCGCGGCTATTCCGGTCACTTCTTCCTGTGCCAGGAAAAACGGACTGAGCGACGACATCGTAGACTTCACGATACCGCTGTGTTCCACCGTGCATATGTGCGGCTCGACCATCAAGCTGGCCGTCTCCGCTATTGCCGTGGCCTATATATTCGGAGTAGATCTTCCTTTCCCGGTATATGCCCATTTCGTGCTGATGCAGGGAATAGCTGCCGTTGCGGCTCCCGGAGTGATGGGCGGAGTGCTGATGGCCTCTGTAGGCCTGCTGGAGTCCATAATGGGATTCACTCCTGACCAGACGGCTCTGGTTATGACGCTTTATCTCGCTTTGGATGGCTACGGTCCTGGCTGCAACGTCACCGGTGACGGGGCGATCGCCATAGTGATTGACAAAATATTCAAGAAGAAATGAAAAAGATATTGTTCTCCGGGATCCTGCTGCTTCTGACGGGGTTCTGCGCCGGGGCGGCTCCGATGAAAGCCCGGGTGATCCAGCCTCTGTTCGCCCAGGATGAGGCGGGACTGGACAAGAGTTTCGAATGGACTCTCCGCGAGCTCCGGAAATGCGATCCTTCGCTGGACATAGTGGTCCTTCCGGAATTCAGCGAAGTGCCCGGAAAGACCAGCAATGAAGGTTTCCTGGAGACCGTGGCCAAATACGGTCCGACCCTGCTGGAAACCTGCAGGGAGACAGCCAGGCGCTGCAGCACCCTCGTATTCGTCGGGGCGATAGATACTTCCTGTGAGAAGCCTCGCAACACAGTTTTCGTGTTCGGGCGTGACGGAGCCTTGCTCGGGAAATATTACAAGGAGCACCTGACGGCGGGCGAGTGGCAGAAATACGGGCTGGACAAATCCTACACCGAAGAGTGGAACCAACCCTACCTGCTTGATATCGAGGGCGTCCGGTATATGTTCCTGACTTGCTACGATTTCTATTTCTACGAGATTTATTCTTCTATAGCACGCTGGAAACCGGATGTGGTCATAGGATGTTCCCACCAGCGCAGCGATACCCACAGGGCGCTTGACATAATCAATACGTTCTGTGCATACAATACGGGGGCATATCTGGTGCGTGCTTCTGTCTCCATGGGAAAGAAATCGAAGCTTGGAGGTTGTTCCTGCGTGGTGGCTCCTACCGGAGAAATCCTGGGGAACCTTTATTCGAAGATAAAGACGCTGGACGTTACCTTCGATCCGAAGGCTAAATACCTCAAGCCGGCCGGCTACGGCAATCCTCCTGCAATGCATTCGGAATATATCGAAATCGGGCGGAGGCCGTGGAAATACCGTCCTGGCGGCAGCGCGATAGTGCCGCCACTTTCAGAGGCACCTTCGGAGCGCAGCTGTTTCCATAGCAATGATCTTGGCGAACTGGGTGCCGCGGTAGCCACCGGAGTCCAAGAGATATCATTCGATCTCGACTCCTCTGAAGATTGGGAAACCACCGTCCGCAGGATTCTCAGCAAGCTTTCCTGCCACGCGATAATGAATATCCGTCTGAACGGGACCTGGAGCGAAGCCGACAGGGCAAGACTCAAAGACGTGGTCTTTGCATATGATGCCCAAGACCACGTCTATTATACTCAGGAATAACCCCGTTTCCTTACTTGATTATCTCCGGAGGGGCGGAATGCTGGATCTTCCTGCCGTTGGCTGCTGCCTTTAGAGGCGGCCTTGCGGCAGCCTGCGAGGCTTTAGCACGGTTGACGGCGTCATATTCCAGGAACGTCTGGAAGCTGTAGGATTCCCCGCTCAGTTCCATTATCCTCTTGTATATAGCCCAGCGTGAAGGAGCGTTGAAATACTCGACCTCCTGGTTCATCATACTGTCCTTGGAAGGGCGGTACACATTGTAGAGAACGTTGCAAGCCCCTTCGAATATGCCGACCTCGTCCTTGTAGCGGTCATCGGCGAGGAATGCGCTCCATTTGACCTTCGCAGGATCGTTCGTAAAGTCGATATTGGCTAACCAGCCATACTCGTTGTATTGACGGTTGAACTCATCGATGTCTGCCTGGGTAGGACTTACTGGATGTGTTGCATACTCGTCTCCAAGGAAGGCAAAACCATGGCCTCCCGTTTCGTGACGCAGGATAGGACCGAAGAGGTCCTGATTGTTGCCTATGGACGGAACGAATCCTATACCGGTTTGGAGGGATTCGATCATCGTGCAGATACCACCGTTGGAGGTTGAATTCACGAGCACGTTGATCAGCAGGTTATGCGTGTCATTTATTCCAGGAACCTTGAGGGCATACTCGAAGCACTTGTTTCTGTTCCCGGAAATGGACTGACCATTGGCAATCACTGCTCCGAGTGCTGTCGAATAGCCTTCTCCGGTCCTGCCGTTCTTTGACACTACCTTCACCGAATAGACATTGAACCGGTTTCGGAAGGTCTTGTAAGGTTCGATGGCAAAGAACTGCTCCATTGAAGCTCTCATCACCTTGTCGTAGAGGCCTTCGTAGATGTCCCTGTCGGTGTAGGCGTCACCCATCAGCACGAGGTTGATACCATTGCCGACGGTAGCCGTCTGGAGTGTCCAGACATCACCGTCCTTGGAAAAATCGGTAGAGGTGTATTCTTCTTCCAGAGGTCCGAAGATTTCCTCGAGTTGCGAAATCAGGTTTTTACTTGCCGGATATCCGAATCTGTTCCTGAGAGGGTCCGTGATATTCATCACTCCACAGAACAAAATGTTTCCATCCTTGTCGACAACTCGGGCAGAAGGTACTCCGGTATCTGTCCAGCAAAGACTTTCAGGAGTAGTCAATAAATCCCCTACGAAATTATACCAGCAGTCATAGCCTCTTTCTATGATGCAATCCTTCGGGGATTTGCCAGCTTCGATCTCAGCCCTCTCGGCAGCATCATACTGTTGAAAGGCTATCACCTCAAGGCCGTCTTTATGGTATTTGTCATACATCTGTTTAAGGATCGGCATCAGAGTTTTTGAGTAGGGACACCAAGTGCCCCACATTATCAAGACGGTGGCCTTGTTTTTCGAGACTATCTCCCTGAAAGGAATCATCTGTTCGGTGACCGTGTCTTTCAGTCCTCTCTTCGGCCAGTAAGCTGGGATTTCCTTATCACCTACGGTAAAGTGTTTGCCAAAAACAGAATTATGCAGGTACATATTGATGAGGTATGCCGCCTCATCTGCTGTGTAGAAGGAGTCTGGTATGATGCCGTCAAGGGTATTATTTACATCAAGTATCCACAGTGCTGTACCAAGCCTTGCCCAAGAATCGGGGATCCTCCCGGTAAACTTGTTTTCATCGAAAGTTAATCCCTTCAGGGCTCCGCTTGAGCCGAGACTCTCAGGAAGAGGTCCTGTCATATCATTATTATAGGCGATAGAAACTGTCTCAAGCGGAATACCTTCAAACACATCAGACAGGCTTGTCATCGAAGTATGCTGGATAAGAAGCTCTTTGAGGTTCTTGAGTTTGTTGAAACTTGGCGGCAGGGTACCAGTGACACCCTCATCGTTTACGAGGAAATAAGTGCAAGCGGACAATCCATCAAAACAATCCGGGAATTCACCCTTCAGTCCCATTTTGAAGAAGGACAATTGCAGCTCGTGGGTCTGCTCGTCGAACGTAACGCCTGTCCAAGAACTGATAGGTTTGTCAGTTCCCCAGGAATAACTATAGGTCCAGTTCGGACCGTCCATGGCGTTGTAGATTGCCATCAATGCGTTCCTCACCTTGGATGCCTGCTTCAATGTGAGAGTCACCGGTTCCACCTTTCCAGACTTGTCCTTGATGGTCACGGTTCCTTTACGGATGTCGCTGATTTCGTTCGGGGCTATCTGGAACTGAAGCTTCCCGCTGGTGAGCGATCTCGTGGCGACGAAGGTAATCCAGGACTGTGCAGCCTCCTCTATAATGACGTCGAAATCAGTATTGTATTGGATATCAATCTCAAAGAGGCCTCCCTCCGCAGGGATCTCCATCACGTCCCCTACGTTGATGACCTTCTTTTCTTCCTGTACGAAGGTCAGGGTGATGTCTGACACCTTGCCGGACTTGTCCTTAACGGTGACCTTACCCTGACGAGGGTCGGTGTTCTGGTTCTCCGCGAACCGGAACTCCAGCTTGCCGCTCTTGAGGGCTCGTGTGGCCACGAAGGTGATCCAGGACTGCGCCCCGGACTCGACTACGACGTCGAAGTCGGTGTTGTACTGGATGTCGACCGCAAAGGTACCACCCT
>JAGDBQ010000137.1 GCA_017958985.1 Bacteroidales bacterium | reverse complement strand
GATACAAAGCCCTGGAACAGTAGTTTTCGTCCTCCCCGTAGAAAGGGAACAGAGGAGCGAACAAACCCACCTTCCCGAGACAACGGCGCGACACGAGCCAGTGAGCCGCCATTACATACTGCACCGACCAGAGATCCACGGACACTTCAGTCCTGGATGCATATGTCCTCCGGGAGAACTGCAGGTCCATCTCCTCGCATCCATCTTTCATCTGGACGGGGCTCAGTATCCCGAATCCGGGGTTCCTGTCACAGACCTCGACCAGCCTTTCCAACGTATCGGGCAGGACCCAGGCATCCTGGTTCATAAGGTAGACATAATCATAGCCGTTCTCCAAAGCATAGCGCAGTCCCACGTTGTTGGAAGCCGCGAATCCCGGATTTGACGGGTCCACTTCCAGCCTGGCCTGCGGGAAATGCTCCCTTATGAATCCCACCGAGCCGTCGGACGACCCGTTGTCTACTATGAAGAGGTCGGCAGGGACCGAGGAAGCCTCAACGCTTCCAAGGCAACGGGACAGCCACGTCATTCCGTTATAGACTACGACTATGACCAGGATCTTCTTCATCCTTTCAGCTGGTTGTAGTATCTGGTGAAGATCTGTTTGGTGGTCTTGCCGGTGAATATGCTATGACGGACGTTCCTGGCAGTAGCTGCCATTATGGCGTTGTGTCCATCCGGGTCGCTGCAATCCTTGAAAAGGTATTTGATACCCCTGCAGGCTTCCACGAGCCAGACATATATGCCAAGGAACAGATACATCGGCAAGAAGCCTCGGGAATAGAAGATCAAAGCCCCGCGGACCCTCGTAGGCTTTATGGCCGTCTCCATCCTGGAAGCAGTGGAATTGGCTATGTGATAGATCTTTACATCTGCATCGGCATAGACCCCGTAACCGTGTTCGTTGAACATCGTACCCAGGGCGATGTCTTCCGGAGTGAAAGTGTAACGCTCGTCGAACCATCCCATCCTGCCGAACAACTCCGTCTTCGCCAGGAAGGCGGCTCCGTTCAGGTTGTATGTCTTGAAAAGACCTTCCTGCATCGTATGACGGGTCTTCTTGGTCTCGTTGAACCTGTGCAGGTAGTGGGCCATATAGGTCCAAGCTGTCATTTTCCTACGTCCGCAGGTCTGCACCCTGCCATCCGGGAAGAGGATATTGGGAGAGACCACTGCCGCATCGTCGGGCAGCCTGCCGAAGTCCGCCACGAGCGAATCGATAACCGGAGTGTCGAAGTAAGTGTCGTCGTTGACAATGAAAGTATACTTCCCGCAGACCTGTTCGAGGGCCAGGTTGTTGTTTTCGGCGAATCCCCTCAGTTCCCTGCTCTCCACCACGGTCACCCACGGATACTCAGCCTTGAGCGCTGCAAGGTTCGCCTCAGAAAACATATAGGCCACGACGAAAGTCTCGTAACTTACTGTCGTATGTTTCCGTATGCTGTCAAGGCACGGACGGAGGAGATCCATCCGGTCCATACACACTATGACTATGCTGACTTGCGGCTGCATCGGTCCTAAGTTAAGAATAAACCGGCGACTATCCTACGCCAGGTCCACTTTATTTTCAATGGAATACGCCGGATCCCGCGCCTGAGCGAAGGATTACCGACACCGGTATGCCTGGAATATCCGAGGAAGGGTACGTTCCGTACGTTGAGTCCTTCTCCAAGCAGGTTGTCCGGGGAAAGCCCGGATTTCCAGCAGACCGGCATAAGCGAAAGCTGGTCGCGGCGGGAGTAACGGCTATATTCTTCCCACCAGGCTTCCGACAGCCTGACCACTGAAGGATCGTTGTGTTTCCGGAATATGATATTGTTCTCCATCAGCCCTAAATGCCTCGGAAAGCCCTCCGACAGGAGATGCCTGCGCGTCCTGCGAGCCTCCCCGAAACCTATCCTCAGGTCCTTGTAGCAGGCAGCAATCTCTTCATACACGCAGTCCCTGTCGGGATGAGGCACCTGGGCGACCAGACTCCCTCCATCAGAAACCCTACGCACAGCCTCATATACCCCGTCTCCTTTTATGGATATGTTGGCATCGAGCCAGAGGCTCTCATCATAATCTCCAAGCACCTTGTGAGGCAGCAGCTTGACATAGCGGGACAGCCGCCCGGGATCCTGGCAGGAATATGGAATCGGACGGATCTGCCAGACCCCATCCACCGTACCTGCACCCGAGTCCGAGAAACAGATGTAATCGAAATCCCCATCGATTACTTCCGGCTGGCGTAGTTTGTCATAACCGCCTACTATACAAGTATATATGACCCTTTTCATATTTTCTTTCCAGGAAGGATGCACTTGCTCCCGAGTTCCTCTAGATACTCCTGCGTATAGAAATCCATCTTGCCACCATAGCTGGCGAAAGTCATCTCGCCGAAATAAAGCCTGCCCTCAGCCACGAAGAAATCCACCCTCACTTCAGGGAAACCTTTCGAAAGGGCGGAAGCAGCCTCCAGCATCCTTTCAAGGCAAGCCGGCCTGGGGACCGCTCCCCTGCCGTCACGGTAATGTTCGGTGAATACGGAGACCTCGGGATGCACGTTCCAGTCCAGGTCGTATATGTTGACATAGGTCTCGCTGGAAGTCCTGCCATAGCATACCCAGACTGAATACGGTTCACCGTCGAAGCACCAGACCTTGTAATCGGCTGCAGCCCCGGGGACATCCCCGCCTTGCAGGAACTTTTCCGCGATGATGCACGGCTTTATGGAATTATAGTACAGCTCGCCGTTGAGGTAGCCGAATTTCTTCTTCAGGTGAGAGTCCAGGAAATCCCGCACTCCGGCTTCATCGAAACCTGCCGACTTGTCCAGCACCAGTGTCGATCCGCTGTCGTGGTTGCATTTCAGCACGAACCTGTCGGGAAGCGACTCGAAATCGATCTCCGAGGCCGAGTCCCAGACTCCGAGCAAAGGGATGAGTATGTCTTCCTGCCCTTTCGACTTGACATAATCCCTCACCCTGTACTTGTCCGCACAGAGGGACCAGGATGACGTGTCGGAGAAGCACAGCAGCCACTGGATCTTCTCGTTGATGTCGCGGGGGTTGTCCCAGTCTATCGGATAACCCTTCCACTCGAACCAGTCCCGCTCTGCCTGGAGCACGCGATGGTGGTCGAGCATATATTCGCGATGGAGTCGCTTGATATGGTTCTTCAGGCTCATTTGCGCAGGAATGGAATCTTGGATCTTACGAACGCACGTTCGCCCGCGGTAAGCGCGAAGGCATACGTGGTGACTGTGGTGGAAAGAGTGCCTGTGAACAGGACGGCAAGCAGCCTCCAAACGCCCTGCGGAACCAGTTTCCAGACCAGGAACGTAAGCAGAAGGGTCACAGCCGCGACAGGCAGCACCTTCAGTATCACTTCCTTCAGGAACAAGGAAACAGGAAGTCCTACGGTTTCTTTCAGAAGGAAGAGTTTCACGATATCGTTGACGATATATATTCCGATGAATACCAGGTAACAGAAATATGCCGGTGCTCCCAGCCTGAAAGACAGCCAGGTAAGAGGGAAGATCAGGAAGGTTATACAGGAGGTCACGATGTAGAACCTGCGGATACGTCCCGAAGCCTGGACCAGCGTGGAAGACGATGTCATCAGCAGGTCGAGGAGGAGGCAGAGGAGCGTCAGCCTGGTGAACAGGGCAGTCCCCTCCGGGACGAACTCCGCCTTGAGCCATATGGCCAGCAGCATCTCGGCTTCGAAAAGGAACGGCACGGCCAGCAGGAAGATGATCAGGAAAGAATACTTGGCACCCTTACAGACCAAACTGTATGAATATCCTGTATCTCCGGAGACGTAGGATTTGGTAATCTGGGGGTTGAGCGCCTGCAAGACACTGGTAACGAACTGCTTCACCATATTCTCGACATTGAAGGCGATGCCTCTCATAGTGTTGAACACGACACCGAAGAAGTAGTTCACGAGCTGGGTGACGCCCTGGATGTTGACCAGGTATACCCCGTACGACAAACCATTCCACCCGGCAAAACCAAGCATCTGCTTCGAATAGTCCTTGTCGAAGCGGATCCCCGCCCTGCTCTCTTCGAAACGATAGCGGCAATACGACGCATAGAGGAACCTCACCAGAAGCGCGACGCAGCACATAAGCAGCGCATACAGCACAAGCTTGTCCATAGATACCCTGAGGAGCGCCAGAGCCACAAGAAGCTTGCATATACCTTCTATCACTCCGATCACAGCGAATGCGGACATCTTCTCGTGCGCTATGATGGTAGCATTGTAGGGCACGCTGAGCATATTGATGACGAAAGTGGCCAGCGAGAACTGGAAAACCCACCTGGCGGCCGGGAGGCGCCCGTCCGGCAGGTTCATCACGTTATCCACGTACCAGATACCTATAGGTTCGGCAATGAGCACGACCACCGCCGCGACGATCAGCATTATGGCATTGGCAGTCGCGAAGACTTTCCTGAGGCTTGCGGTGTCGCCCTTCCCGATCTCAACCGTCAGGAAACGGCTGATGGCGGTGGAAAGCGAACTGGTGATGATGGCCATCATCGAAACGAAGCTGCCCACCGCATCGTACACGCCTCTGTCTTCGATCCCGAGGGCGCCCAGTACGATCCTGGCGGTGAAAAGCCCGATCACCATCAGGAGCAGCATCCGGGAATACAAGGCAAGGGTGTTCCTTGCTATGCGCCTGCTGTTGTCCGATATTTGAGGTGATCCTTCCATCCTGTCCGTTTATCTCAGTGGATTCTTGTCAGAACGGTACCATTCGATGAACTTGGATATCCCATCGTGAAGCGAAGTGGTCGGCCTGTAACCGAGTTCCTTCTCGAGTTTCGAGCAATCCGCATTCGTCTGGTAGACATCTCCGGCCTGCATAGGCAGGAATACCTTCTCAGCCTCCTTCCCGCAGGCATTTTCGATCTCGGCGATGAAATCCATCAGCTTCACGGGGCTGGAACATCCGATGTTGTAGACATCGAAAGGGACCTCTCCCGACGGAGGGTTGTCGATGACCCTGACCGTTCCTTCGATGATGTCGTCGATGTAGGTGAAGTCCCGGATCATATCCCCGTTGTTGAATACCTTGATGGGCCTGCCGGCAGTTATCGCATCGGCGAACAGCATCGGAGACATATCCGGACGCCCCCACGGGCCGTATACCGTAAAGAAACGGAGTCCGGTCGAAGCGAACCTGTAGAGCGTAGAATATGAGTGGGCCATCAATTCGTTAGCCTTCTTGGTCGCTCCATAGAGGCTGACCTGGCTGTCCGCCTTGTCCTTCTCGGAGAAAGGCACCTTGGAATTGAGCCCGTAAACCGAACTTGAGGAAGCGAACACCAGATGAGGAACCCCGTAATTCCGGCAAGCTTCCAGGATATTCAGGAATCCTTCCAGGTTGCTTTTGAGGTACGCATAGGGATTCTCTATCGAATAGCGGACACCTGCCTGTGCCGCCAGGTTGACGACCTTGTCGAACTTCTCCGTATCGAAAAGCCTGTCCAGGGACTGCTTGTCACATATCGACATCCTGATGAAACTGCATCCCGGCCATATGGAACTCTCTTTCCTTTCAAGGTCGGGGAACGGAACGTCGAAACCGTTTTCCGCAAGTCTGCCGTATTTGAGGCGCACATCGTAGTAATCGTTGATGTTGTCTATCCCGACAACTACGTCTCCCCTTCCGGCAAGACGTCCCATCAATCTCGAGCCGATGAAACCGGCGGCGCCTGTGACAAGTATCTTCATATCAATCTTCAGTTGCTTCCTTGTGATATATCCATTGCGGGAACTTGAGTCTGGATTCCAGACCAGCTATCTTCGATGCCCGTGAATCCACGTACGAAGAAGGCTTCCCGGCGTTTCTTTTGAGAGGTGCGGGCAGGCAGGCTGCTATGAGGCACGACTGCCGCCTCGTCAGCTTAGCAGCCGTAGTCCCGAAATGGGCCTGGGCGGCTGCTTCAGCACCATATATCCCCTTACCCATCTCCGCCACGTTGAGATATACCTCCAGTATCCTCTCTTTCCCCCATATGGTTTCGATAAGTACCGTGAAATAGGCCTCGACACCCTTGCGGAGAACAGACCTGTTCGGGAGGAGGAAAACGTTCTTGGCTGTCTGCTGGGAGATTGTACTGGCTCCACGCATCCGGCTCCGCTTGCCGCTCTCGAACTCTTCCCTGGCCTGTTTTATCGCTTTCCAGTCGAACCCTCCGTGATCGGCATAGAGGTTGTCCTCGCTCGCTATCACGGCCTTGGCCAGCTCCGGAGAAATATCCTTGTATGGCTTCCAGACCTTACGCGTATGGAAAGAATCGTCCCCTCTGAACTGGATCGAACGCTGGACCATCAGAGGAGTCACATACACAGGAAGCCATTTGTACATCACGGTCAAGAGTAGAGACAAACCAACGAGGGCAAGCGGCAACTTGATCAGAAGCAGCCTCCAAAGTCGTCCGAAAAAAGTATGTCTCCTACTCATATCCAGTAAGTTTCAATCGGAATTTCAAGCTTTTCCTCCCATCCGGGAAGCATTTTGCCTCCTCTTCCTCGAACCCGAGCTTGCGGTAAACGTCACCATCGGACCAACTCGCATCGGCATAGCTCATAACGTCGTCCGGGCGGACATCCGTGATGAAGGCCTTGAGCAGCTTGCCCATTCCCCCGTCTACGCCGAGTCCCTCAAGGGATGCATATCTGACCCATTCGTAGGAACGGATGACAGCATCTCCTTTCTTCCAGGTCCTCGGTCCCGAAAAACCGGCCACGGCAACAAGTTCCCCATCGTGGTACAAACCGTACGAATACCGGCAGGACGTGTCTCCCAGACGGTGGTTCGCAGCAAGGAACGGGCCGGAGACCGACCTGGCGACACGCCGCACCTCGCAGTTCCTGGCGTATATCCTCCTCAGGCCATCCACCCTACTTGAGCCCTGCGAGGAAAGCGGTCACGTTAGCGCCTATGGACTCTTCCGAATAGTCCTCCCTGACGAAACGCTCTCCCGTGATCTTCTCATAAAGCTCTATATACCTTTCGGTGATGCCGTTGACCACATCCGGGGTCATCTCCGGCACCTTCTGGCCTTCAAGTCCCTGGAACCCGTTGGACATCAGCCACTCGCGTACGAATTCCTTGGAAAGCTGCTTCTGGCGTTCTCCCTTCGCAAGCCTTTCCTCGTATCCCTCGGCGTAGAAATATCTCGATGAATCCGGGGTATGGACCTCGTCCATAAGGTATATACGGCCGTCCCTCCTGCCGAATTCGTATTTCGTATCGACAAGGATAAGGCCTTGTTCAGCAGCCATTTCCGTACCACGCTGGAAAATGGCCCTGGTATATTCTTCCAACTTTGCGTAATCCTCGGCTCCTACAAGGCCGCTGGAGATGATTTCCTCCCTCGTGACATCCTCATCGTGTCCTTCCATAGCCTTCGACGTCGGAGTGATTATCGGCTCGGGGAATTTCTGGTTCTCCACCATCCCGTCAGGCAGACGTACTCCGCACAATGTCCTCTTCCCTGCCTTGTACTCCCTCCAGGCGTGTCCGGCCAGGTATCCCCTGATCACCATCTCCACCTTGAACGGATCGCACTTGAGACCTACGGTCACGGCCGGATCCGGCACCCCTATCTTCCAGTTCGGAAGGATGTCTCCGGTGGCGTCCAGGAACTTGGCGGCGATGCGGTTCAGTATCTGGCCCTTGTAGGGTATCCCTTCAGGGAGGACGACGTCGAATGCCGAAATCCTGTCGGAAACCACCATCACAAGATAATCGCCGTCGATATCATAAACGTCACGGACCTTGCCTACATACTTCCCGACCTGTCCCGGGAAATTGAATCCGGTCTTAACAATAGCTTTCATATCAAATCAGTTTATTAATAGCGTGCAAAGTTATAAAATCTTGGAGCGTTTGACAATTCCGTCCACCACAGGAGCTATCTCATCGTATCCGTATCCCCGGGACAAGCCGAACTTGAGCAACTTGAACTTCTCCTGAGGGTCTCCCTGCAGAGTCTTGTACTTCGCCTCCAGTACAGACACCATCTTCCTCCTCGCTTCGTCTGGGTCGATCTCTTCCAGTGCCTTTGCGACCACATCCTTCGGGATGCCTTTCCCTGCCAGCATATATGAGATCTTCACGGTTCCCCAGCCTGACAGGCGGGCTTTTTCTCGAGCAAATGCCGATGCGTACCTCAAGTCGTCGACGAATCTGTCGGCGACAAGGCTGTCAACCAGCTGCCGAGCCAGGTCCCGGTCCCCGTCGAAGGCGGTGAAAGCCTTCTTGTAGATATCGGAGCTGCAGTATTCCCGTTTGGAGCACTGGTTCTGCAGACGGTTCAACACTTTCGAATACTCTTCCATCTCAAAAATCGAATCCGAGGGAGAAGAACGCTCCCAGCTTGTTGCTCATAGAAGACCAGTGCAGGTAAAGGCTGATTGGCCCCACAATCGTATTGTAAGTATATGCGGCACCGATTCCCAGTGCATCGGACACGCCGGGGCCCCATTCCACGAAATCGGAAATCTTGTTCGCAGCGGCGAAGTAATTCCCGATGAAAGTCAGGTAGTTGTTCTCGAAGAGTTTCTTCCTGGCATCCATACGCAAAACTCCCAAAACTCTGTCTACGGCAGCCGTATAATTGATTCCGATGAACGGCACCTGCTGGTCGAAATAGCGGCCCGCGATCGTTCCTCCGACAATATTGGAGAACGGCAGAGGGATGTCTTCCCCGAGGAGCATCCGGGCGCTGACAGACGGTATGAAAGCCAGGTCGGAATTACCGAGGACCTTCTTGGCATCCAGCTGGACTGCATGGAAACCGTCGAAACGGTGCGGGAAGCTCCCGAACACCCACTGGTATGACAGATTGACGGAATGGCCCACCGTCGGGACATAGCCGTCGTCCAGCGAGTAGTTCCTGGCATCCACGAAGGCGGAGATGAAGTCGTTCTTCAGATAACGGGAATCATAGTCAGGGATCAACTGCTCCGACATCATCGACCCGATATTGAAATAATCGTTGCGGATGCCGGCTTTCAGAAAGAACTTGGACCATTTTATGTTCGATGCGAAAACCTCCTGCCTCAGGTCCGTGAAGTTGATCCTGAACCTGTTGGTGCCAAGGCCGAACGTATTCCTGTCGGTATGGCGGATACCGCTCAGGAAATTGAGCGTCATCCCCCGGGTAGTCACGTAGGAATATGTCAGGGAAGCCGACGGGCTCAGTCCTATCTTGCCGGTGAGGTCCCAGGAAGAGCCCTGGAGCTTGTGCACTCCCCATCCTACGTTGAGGATCACGGAGACCACCTCCTCGGTGTCGAACCTGACCCCGAATCCCACCTTGCTTATAGGCCCCTTCTTGCAGTTGAAACGCAACCTGTAGGGCTGGTCATCGCCGAGAAGCTCGTAGTTGACATAGTCGAAGGAATTGGTTCCGAATATGGTAGCTACCGCTTTCTCGATTTCCTCGTTACCCATCCTGGTCCCTGCATCCACCCTGATCTTGTTATGCAGGTAACTGCTCTCCTTGTCGCTCACACCTGTGATCTCCACACCGGAAACCATTACCTTGGTAAGACGGATGTCATCGGCGGGGACATCCTGGAGGGTCGTAGTATCAGGTCCGACCACCCTTTTTATGGAATCCAGCACGGAGGCATTCTCCAATGCAGCCAGATATCCTCTGTGGATAATGCTGTCCACGCTTTCCGAATCGAAACTCAGCATCCCGTATTCGTGGAGGTCCGGCTTGATGGAGACGTCCGGGATATACTTGTTCGTCTCGAATGAGGTACGCCCCATCATATCGATGCTGGTATTGATGACATCGCCGATATTGTTGATGTCGGCGTATCCGAGATAGCCGCTCGAAAGGTCCACTCCTATGACAATGTCCGCCCCGCACTTCTTGGCCAGGTCGGTCGGATAGTTGTTGCGCATACCTCCGTCGACGAGAACCATTCCCTCCACCTTCACGGGAGTGAAAAGGCCAGGTATCGACATCGTGGAACGCAGCGCGGTATTCAGTTTCCCCTTGGTCCATATCTTTGCGGTACCGGTCACGAGGTCGGTGGCGACGCACAGGAAAGGAATCGGAAGATCCTTGTAGAAGTCTATCTCATCCTGGTACCCCACAGACAGGGAACTGAATATGTTGTTGACATTCTGGCCGTACACCATTCCGGAAGGAAGGCTCCCCAGCAGATTGTCCCTGACCAGCCCTGAAGCATCCTCACTGCCGGCGCCGAGATGGATTTCGCGGGAGCGATGGGGATACTGGAGCTCGCTCTCCCTCTGCTGCATGAACTCGTCCCTGTCGTAGAAGAAAGGGAAAGAAAGGACGTATTTCTCCTTGTATTTGATCGTGGAATACGAAAGATAGTCGCGGGGGACCCGGTCCGAAAGAGCCATATCCCAATCTATCGCCCTGATGAGGCTGTCCAGGTGCGCAGCGCTGTATCCAAGGGCATACATTCCCCCGACCAAGCCTCCCATACTAGTACCCATCACGAGATCGACAGGCATACCTATCGATTCAAGATAAGTGATCACTCCGACGTGGGCGGAACCCTTGGCACCGCCTCCGCTGAGTACCAGTGCAACGGTAGGTCTCTTCCTGACCCGGCGTATGGAATCCATCTTCGCCTTGATCACTTCCACCCGCAGGTCAGCGGCTTCACGTTCAGCGTCAAGGCCGGCGTGCGCCGGCTGGGAATAGCCCGCGTGCAGGGAAGCGAATATGGCAATCGCCGGAATCGCGATCTTTTTCAGTAAAGCATTCATAGTTATCAATCCGGTTTTATCTTCTTCCTGTGTTCTCCTGCCAGCATACCACAGGCAGCGAGGATGTCTTCTCCCCTGGAAGCCCTTATGGTACAGGTAATTCCGTGGTTGGACAAACGGTCCCTGAAATTCTCCATTACGAATTGCGGGGAGGTCTCGTAGGGTGCGTCCGGGATCTTGTGGAAGCGGATGAGGTTCACCCTGCATTCCAACCCCTTCAGGAGCCTGATGAGGGCATCTGCGTGGCGCTTGTCGTCGTTGAGACCCGAGAACATCGTATATTCGAAACTCACTCGGCGCTGGCCGGTGAAGTCGTATTGCCGTATCATATCGACCACTTCCTCCAACGGCCAGGCTTTCTGGACCGGCATTATCTCCGCCCTCTCGTCAGCGAAAGGATTATGGAGACTGACCGCCAGATGGCAGCGGGTCGAATCGAGGAACTTCTTCAGATCCGGAAGTACACCGATGGTGGACAGTGTGATGCGCTTGGGACTCCAGCCGAAGCCCCAGTCCGCGGTCAGCACCTCGATCGCCCGGCTTACAGCCTTCCAGTTGTCCAAAGGTTCGCCCATCCCCATGAAGACAGCATTGGTAAGTCCGTCGGACTCATCTATGGCGATGAACTGAGACAGTATCTCGGCCACTGAAAGATGGCCGTGGAACCCCTGCCGTCCCGTCATACAGAACTTGCAGCCCATACGGCATCCGGCCTGGGAGGAGACGCAGAGGGTCTTCCTGTCTTCATCCGGAATCATAACCGCTTCCACGGCATTCCCCTCACCGAGAGGAAACAGATACTTCTTCGTCCCGTCCCTGGAAACCTGGCATCCGGAAGGTACGGTGACGCCGAGGTCGCAGGCCTCCTTCAGCCTTTCCCTACCTGCTTTCGATATGTCTGTCATCGAATCGATGTCACATACCTTACGGACATACATCCAACGGGCCAACTGCTTCCCGGCAAAAGCCGGAAGACCGAGCCCGAGGACGATTTCCTTCAGTTCTTCAGGAGTTTTTCCAAGGAGTGTTTCCCGCATCGTTTCCAAGTTTTTCGTCACTTGCAAAATTAATGAAAAATAATGTCAGAATTGAGGAAATCTTAATATCTTTGTTTGAACATATAAACTTAATGACATTATGGCAAAAGAGGTAGAGGCACAGGCCGCAGACATCAATGCCGCCAAATTGAAGGCACTGCAGGCCACGATCGACAAGATTGAGAAAGATTATGGGAAAGGGACGATCATGAAGTTGGGAGAACAGCCACAATGGGACGTTCAAGTTATTCCAAGCGGATCGGTGGCGCTAGACCACGCCCTGGGTATCGGCGGGTATCCGAGGGGCAGGATAGTGGAAATCTACGGTCCGGAATCCAGCGGTAAGACAACACTTGCAATCCACGCCATCGCAGAAGCCCAGAAAGCGGGCGGCATAGCTGCGATGATCGACGCGGAACACGCATTCGACAGGACTTACGCAAAAGCTCTCGGGGTGAACCTCGAGACACTTCTGGTTTCACAGCCGGACAACGGCGAACAAGCACTCGAGATAGCGGACAATCTCATCCGCTCAGGTGCCGTGGACATAGTCGTCATAGACTCCGTGGCCGCCCTGACTCCGAAGGCTGAGATCGAAGGAGAGATGGGCGACAACAAGGTAGGGCTCCAGGCCAGGCTTATGAGCCAGGCGCTCAGGAAGCTGACCGCGAACATCTCCAAGACGAACACCTGCTGCATATTCATCAACCAGCTGCGCGAGAAGATAGGCATAATGTTCGGCAACCCGGAGACTACGACCGGCGGCAACGCCCTGAAGTTCTATGCATCCGTCAGGATCGACGTCCGCCGCATCACACAGCTCAAGGACGGCGAGGAAGCCCTCGGCAACCGCACCAGGGTCAAGGTCGTGAAGAACAAGATGGCACCTCCTTTCAAGAAGGCGGAATTCGACATCGTCTACGGACAGGGAATATCCCGCACCGGAGAGATCGTGGATCTCGGTGTCGAGTACGACGTGATCAAGAAAAGCGGAAGCTGGTTCAGCTACAATGACCAGAAACTCGCCCAGGGACGCGAAGCCACAAAGCAGCTGCTTGCTGACAACAAGGAACTCTGCGAGGAGATCGAGGGCAGGATCAAGGAAGCCCTTAAGACTGTAAAGGACTGACGGTGAGCTATTTCCTCGGATGGTAATCGAGGATGGCACGCTGCCAGGTGGAGGAGTCGATGTGCGTATATATCTCGGTTGTGAGGATGCTTTCGTGTCCAAGCATTTCCTGGACGACACGCAGATCGGCTCCATTCTCTATCAGGTGCGTTGCGAAGGAATGCCGGAAAGTATGGGGTGATATTTCCTTCGAAATGCCGGCTGCCATAGCCTGTTTCTTTACCATATTGAACATAGCCACCCGGCTCAGGCTCTTTCCGAACCTGTTCAGGAACAATATGTCATCATATCTGGGTTCGGCGGGATCCGGCCTGGCTTCCAGGTAGTTCCGGATCGCTTCGACGGCGATCTCCCCTATCGGGACGAGGCGTTCCTTGTTGCCCTTTCCGACCACCCGGACGAATCCCTCCTCGAGGTAGACGTGGGAGATCTTGAGGTTTACCGCTTCAGAGACCCTCAGACCGCAACCGTAGAGAACCTCCAGGATAGCCCTGTCACGCTTGCCGTTCCAGGAAGAAAGGTCGACGGACTCCAGGATAGATGCAACTTCCCCTACGGACAGGACTTCGGGAAGATATCTTCCCAGTTTCGGAGAGTCCACGGTTTCGCAAGGGTTGTCTTTTCTATCCCCTTCCTCCACCAGCCAGTCGAAGAACGAGCGCAAGGAACTCAGCAAACGTGCCTGGGAACGCTTGGAAAGCTTGTCCTTGGCTGCCAGATAGTCGGTTATGTCCTTGGTCGAGACTTCAGATGGAAGGGTCGGGACGACTTCGAAGAATTCACGGATGTCCGTCGAATACGAAGCGACGGTGTTCGGAGACATCGCACGCTCTATCTTGAGATAGTAGGAATAATCGCTGAGTATTTTAGACTTGAGGTCCATCGCTACTGCGCGGCCTTCTCCGCCGCGGCCCTCTCGGCAGCCATCACTTTGTTGTAGCAGTCACGGCAGAGCGGCTCATAGGCGTCTTTCTCTCCCAGGACGACCAGTTCGGTGCTGTGGGCAAGCCTGTGTGAGTGGTTTGCGAGATTGCCGCACTTGACACAGATGGCGTGTACCTTCCGGACCTCCTCTGCTACCGCCATCAGATAAGGCATCGGTCCGAAAGGCTTGCCGAGGTAATCCGTGTCCAGACCGGCTATTATCACCCTGATTCCCCTGTCGGCCAGTTCCTTGGCTACGTCGACCAGGGTCATGTCGTAGAACTGGGCCTCGTCGATCCCGACCACCTGGACATCGTCCGCAACCTTGAGCATCTCCCTGGGATCCTTGACCGCGTGGCAAGGTATCTTGTGGAAATCGTGGGATACGACATCGTCCTCGGAGTACCTCGTGTCGATGGTAGGTTTGAAAATCTCGATCTTCAGATTGGCGAACTTGGCCCTCCTGATCCTGCGGATCAACTCCTCGGTCTTGCCCGAGAACATAGAGCCGCAGATGACCTCGATCTCCCCGGCTTTTTTTATGTTTTCTGAAAACATTTCTTAAATTTGTTGAAATATCTATACTCTCACAAAGATAGCATTTTTATGGGAAACACCGACGAGAAAACTCTTTCCGTCATCCTGGGAAGGATCGACAGCATCAAAAAGGAGCTGGAAGCCCTTGAATATGAAGTTAAAGCCCTCTCCGGGCCAGAAGAACCCGAAGCGACTGCCGAGCCTGAAGCAGAGTTCGAGCCCGTCGTAGAACCCGTCCCCGGGCAGGAGACCGCTCCGGAACCGGAGCCGGTGCCTGAACCCGAGCCGGAACCAGAGCCAGAGCCAGAGCCGGTGCCTGTCGATGTAATGGACGATATCCCGCAGGAGCCTATCGACCTTTCGATCTCGGAAATCGATATTCCTGAGGAAGACCTTCCGGAAGTAATGAAGCCCATTCTCGACACTGCCAAAGCCGATACCGCAGTGATGGATGTCCTGGCCGAGCGCCAGGCCTGGAGGATTGACCGTCCGGGTTCAGCCGTCAAGAACGTGATCAGCGCCATATCCCTCAACGACAGGGTATTGCTCATCAACGTCCTTTTCGGTGAGGATGCGATGCTGTTCCAGGACACGATAGCTGCATTCAACAATATGCAGACCCTGGACGAAGCCCTTTCCTACATCAAGACCAACTTCCCTGACTGGGATATGGATTCAGAACCGGTCTACAGGCTGATGATGGCTGTCCGCCGGAAGCTCAGGTAAGCTATGCCGGGCATCCTGTACATAGTCCCCACCCCTGTCGGCAACCTGGAGGACATCACCTACCGCGCAGTACGCATCCTAAAGGAAGCCGACCTGATCCTGGCCGAAGATACCAGGACCAGCAGCGTGTTGCTGCACCGGTACGACATACACGGGAAACTCCAGTCGCACCACAAATTCAACGAACACCAGACCGCAGAAATCATCAAGGAGCGCATCCTCGGAGGTTTGAACGTCGCTCTGATCAGCGACGCCGGCACCCCCGGGATATCGGATCCAGGTTTCCTCCTCGTAAGGACCTGTGCCGCGGAAGGAATTGAAATACAGACACTTCCGGGAGCGACCGCCTGTATTCCCGCAATAGTTTCATCCGGACTGCCTTGCGACAGGTTCTGCTTCGAGGGATTCCTTCCCGTCAAGAAAGGACGCCAGACACTGCTGAAAGCCCTGTCTTCGGAGACGAGGACTATGGTATTCTACGAATCACCTTACCGCCTCGTCAAGACGCTCGGGCAGTTCGCAGAGTATTTCGGCCCGGACAGGGAATGCTCCGTAGCCAGGGAGATATCCAAGGTCCACGAAGAGCACCGTCGCGGCACCCTCGCTGAAGTCAGGGACTGGTACCAGGAACACGAACCCAAAGGCGAGATTGTGATAGTGGTCGCGGGCGCCCCCCACTGATTCATTACCGACACACACTTAACTTATTCTGAATATGAAAAACTCGAAAGAAGGAGGCCACAGGCCGCCAGCATCATTCATCATCGGGGCTGTAGCCCTGCTGTTCCTCATTATCGGCTACCAGGCCGCCCTGTTCATCCACAAGGCTTCAGTCGCGAGGCTGATCGCCAACCACGACTCCCCTGATACCGTTTACATAGCTACTCCCGGATACAGGGCCGAAACGCATTATTCCTACCATACCCCGGAGGCACAGGACATACGCCGCGCCAACACTCCACGGAGATATGAGAGCTTCCGCTTCGATCCCAACACGGCCGGCATAGATGAACTTATGCGCCTGGGATTCAGCGAAAAACAGGCTCAGGCCATCGACAACTACAGGAAGAAGGGCGGCCGTTTCCGGCGCAAAAGCGATTTCGCGCGCTCCTATGTGGTCGCCGACTCGGTATACGAAAGGCTGGAAAAGTATATCGACATCCCCCTGGTCGACATAAACAAAGCGGACTCGGCCACCTTCGAAACCTTGCCGGGAATAGGCAAGTTCTTCGCAGCCAGGATGGTATCCTACCGAGAGGAACTGGGAGGATACACCTATCCCGAGCAGCTGATGGACATCTGGCATTTCGACGGAGAAAGATTCGAAGGGCTCAAGGATCTGATCACCTTGAGCCCTCCGGAACCATATCAGCTGTGGACATTGCCGGAATCCATCCTGGCCAGGCATCCTTACATCGGTAAGGAAGCTGCTCACGGGATAGTACTCTACAGGGAGAATTCCCCGTCGGAGGATTGGACCGTATCGAACCTCATCAAGGAAGGGATACTCGATCCCGACAAGGGCTCCAGACTGGAACGCTGCAGGATCGCTCCCCCGCCATCAGAGGACAATTGAAAATGACTTCACAGCCCTGTACGGGTAAATGCGTCCTTATGGTGAAGTCATTCCGATCTCGGACTAGAGAGTACGGTATTTTTTGCCGTATTCAAGCTGCTGCTTCAGGAAGTCATCGGCATATACCAGCTTGTAATCCACGACTTTGCCGTTTTTCACGACAGGGACGATATCAGGATTGACGAATCCTCCGTAAGGCTTCAGGTCAAGGGCTGCATAGCGCTCGATGACCTCCTTGTGGATATCCGGATCGATGTTGACGGCATATGTTTCCACGAGGTTCTTCCCGGCTGCATAATCCCCTTCCGACTTG
>JAGDBQ010000019.1 GCA_017958985.1 Bacteroidales bacterium | reverse complement strand
TCGGCTAGCTGGCTAGCGCTGGTATTCGTGGTAGTGGTGGTTTCGGACCACATTATCAGCATCCAGATGTCGAAGTTTGTCAGGTCCTCGCCCGCATCCTTCCGGATGATCTGCTGGACGTGGTGTGTGATGTCCGGGGCGTAGTTCGACAGCGACCTGTTGATGTCACCCTGGTTCTCGTCCGAAGCGCTCGCGTCCGTGAGTCCGGCGAACGAAACGGTGGTGTCGGTCTTGATCTGGACGGTAGGACTGAGCATCAGGGGATACAGATACATTGAATCATAGTCCTCGGGCATATCGAACGGCATCTCGATGGTCGCCTTTGAGATGAGGGCGGTCTTGCCGCTGCCTCCCTTCCTGGCAATCTCCCCGTTGACGAGCCTCCATATCTCCTTCGCCGGGATGACGGGCTTGAGCCCGCTGCCGCCTTCGACCAGGATCTTGTCTGCAGCCGCACCGGCCAGATGGTCGGATTCGTGGTAGTCCACGTTGAATACGTACTGCTGGGGAAGACTGCTGGCGGAAATCAGGGAATCGAGGTCCTCGAATTCCCGGGGGCTGAAGTAGAACATCAGCGTGGAATCCTTCCTCTCCCCGTCGTAGGTCCCGCTGTAGTAAAGGATGGCGTAGTTGTTGGTCCTGCTGAGATAACCGCTCTCGTTTTCCAGGATGTCCATCTTGTACATATTGAAACGCCCGCCGTTGCCGACAGGATCGTCGGTCGTGATGTAGATGCCGGGGAACTTGCTGCAGTACTGCTCGAAGTCCTGGAGGTCTTCCTGGGTGATGCCCAGGTACCTCTCTCCGAATTCGGGAGTGAACTCGAATGCCAGGGAATCGGTTCCGTTGGCTACCGGGACACCTTTCGTCACCCTTCTGGAGCCGTGGTCCACCACGGTCCTGGAGTAGTATTCCTTTGGATCCAGAGGCTTGTTGAGGGCGTAGACGTTGATGTTCTGGATGATGTTCATCTGGCTGACGTCAGGTACGGAGACCGAATCCACGGCCGCCCTGAAGATCATCTTCTTGAATTCAGGACTCGTACCGAAATCGACGGAGTCGAGCACCGGCACGAGGGTCACGACACATCCCCTCTGGGTGAGGCCGAAGGTTTCGTCCCTTATGGAACCCAGGGTGATCCTTCTGGAAGAATATGCCGTAAGACTGTCCACCGGCTTCATCAGGATCTCGTCCAGATCGAATTCGGCGGTGAAAAAGTCATATTTCTGGTTGGTGGCGATGAACGATCCACCGAGATTCTCATTGACGTTGACACAGGAAGCCAGTCCCACTGTCAGGCACAGAGCTGCAAGAAGTTTTCTCATTTACTGCAACTGTTGATAAAATCCGTCGTATTCCTCGATGTAGCGCCCGCTGCTGACCGATTCTTCATCGAATGGGAGAGTCGGGACGCCAAGACCCTTGCAATACTTGACAAGCTCCTTGTCCACATCGGCGGCACCGAATATGATGCCGTCAGAATACATTGCGGCCGTTTCCGCAAGATTTATGCCAGTAGGGTCGTCCAGAAGCGGTACATCCTCGGGGTTGATGCTGCCGAACCGGACGGTGTCCTTGAAGTTCGGAGCGAACTTTTCGCCGGTGATGTCTCCGTACAGTGACGTCACGACTTTGCTGTTGCTGAATATCGGATCTCCGTTGTAGACTTTCTTGAGATAGAGCGGTACCAGATGGGAAATCCAGCCCTGGCAATGGATGACGTCCGGTGCCCAGCGCAGTTTCTTGACCGTCTCCAGTACGCCCCTGGCGAAGAATATGGCTCTCTGTCCGTTGTCCTCGAAGAATGTTCCGTCAGTGTCGTAGGTAAGCTGCTTGCGGCGGAAATAGTCGTCGTTGTCGATGAAGTACACCTGGATCCTGGCCGAGGTGATGGAGGCGACCTTGATCACGAGAGGGCGGTCGACCTCGCCGATGATGATGTTCATCCCGGACAGGCGGATGACTTCGTGGAGCTGGTTCTTCCTTTCGTTGATGCAACCGTAGCGGGGCATGAAGGCACGGATTTCTTTCTTTCGTTCCTGGATACCCTGCGGCAGGTAGCGTCCGATCCGTGAAACCGCAGTTTCCGGAAGGAACGGCATTATCTCCGAATTGACGAACAGAACTCTTTGGACAGAATTTCCCATATTAACTATTTAGAACACAAAGATAATAATTTTTTTTTAAAAGGTCCCGATGCTCGTCCTTTCACTGAGATAATATTTTACAATTCCTGATAAAGTCACTATATTTGAAACCAAATCGGAGTATCGTACGACTATGTCAGCGGGTGAGAACAAACTGATTCGGAGAAGGCTTGCAGGAGCCTGGCTTTCCAGCGTGATAAGCATTTCGCTGGTATTGCTGCTGGTAGGAGTCGCCAGCCTTCTGCTGGTCAACGCCAAGAGCGTCTCCGACTACTTCAAGGAGAATATGCAGGTTTCGGTGCTGATGAAGCAAGAGGTCACTGAGGCCGAGGCGATGGATTTCACGACCGTACTCGATGCGAAGCCTTATATCAAGAGCACCCGTTTCATCTCGAAGGAAGAAGGCACCAGGGATATGAAGGAACTCCTCGGCGACGATTTCCTGAGCGTATTCGAGACTGCGCCCATCCCGGTTTCCGTCGAAGTCACCCTTATGGCGGACTACGTCAGCGGCGACAGCCTGGCCGTCGTGAACGCCGACATCTCGAAGTCACCGCTGGTCGATGAAGTAGTCTACCAGCAGTCCCTCGTGGACAAGCTGAACACCAACCTGCAGAAGATATCGTTGGTACTGGGAGTCTTCATACTCCTCCTGCTGTTCATCTCCTTCGTACTGATAAACAACACCGTCCGCCTGAACGTTTTCTCCAAGAGATTCACCATTCATACGATGAAACTCGTGGGAGCGACCAAGTCGTTCATCCGCGGTCCTTTCCTCGGCCAGTCGGTGTTCCAGGGCCTCTTCGCCGCACTCCTGGCGATACTGATGCTCCTGGGGATACTGTTCTTCGTCCGGAAGGAATTCTCGCAGCTGTTCGAAGTATTCAGCCTCGACCTGCTGCTGGTGGTTATGGGGATCGTGGTCGTCTCCGGAATCCTGATCTGCCTGGTCAGCACCTTCTTCGTGGTCGGCAAGCTGGTACGGCTCTCCAAGGATGAATTATACTATTGAAAGATAATCAGTTGCATATGTCAGAAAATACAGAGAACACTAAGATGGCAGTTACCCGCAAGGGTCTCAGGATAATTATCCTGGGAGTGCTGGTGATGGTCGCCGGTTTCATATTGATGATGGGAGGCGGCACCAAGGATTCCGAGGTTTTCAACTGGGCGATGTTCGATTTCAGGAGGCTCGTTGCAGCTCCTGTAGTCATCGCTTGCGGGGTTATCATAGTGATGGCAGGCATTATGAAGCGTCCGAAGAAAGACCTGCCTGAAGATAACAAGGATAGCAAATGAGTTGGTTGCAGGCCCTGTTGCTGGGTATAGTCCAGGGACTTACGGAATTCCTTCCGGTAAGTTCCAGCGGGCATCTGATGATCGTCAGGGAGCTGCTGGGAGTCGAAGGTGAAGGTTTCCTGGATTTCACGGTCACCGTCCACCTCGCCACGGTGTTGAGCACCCTCGTCGTCTTCTGGAAGCCGATATGCAGGCTCCTCGCCGGCTTGTTCAAGTTCAAGTACAACGACGAGACGGACTATGTCTTCAAGATCGTCGTTTCGATGATTCCGGTCGCCCTTGTAGGCTTGCTCTTCAAGGACAAGGTCGAAGCTCTTTTCGGAGATACTCTCATTACTGTGGGAATATGCCTGACCGTGACCGCCGTCCTCCTCGTCCTCTCCGATTTCCTGCCAAGGCTTTTCTCGGCTCGCATTCATGGAGCATCAGGTGATCTCCCGGTGCGACCATTTACCCGTACAGGGCGCGAAGCGCAGACGGAGAGACGGAACGGCATCAACTACTGGCAGGCTTTGGTAGTCGGCATCGGCCAGGCCCTGGCAGTCGCCCCGGGCCTCTCACGCTCCGGAACCACCATCGCCACCGGACTGATCTGCGGAGTCAAACGGGAAGTGATGGCACAGTTCTCCTTCCTGATGGTCCTTGTACCAATACTCGGAGAACAGTTGCTGGACCTCCTGAAGGTCGCAGGCGGCGACGCAGTCATCGGCGGCGGAGTCGGCCCCCTCAGCCTTGCGGCCGGCTTTGTGGCAGCCTTCGTTTCAGGACTGCTTGCCTGCAAGGCTATGATAGCCCTGGTCAGGAAGGCCAAGCTCTCCTGGTTCGCACTTTACTGCCTCGTGGTAGCGGTACTGATATTCATCTTTGCTTAAAACCCTCTTGCGATGGCTGGAAGAACCCTGGTCTATTTCGTCTCCGATGTCCATCTCGGCCTCGACGTGAACGATCCCGCCGACCGCGAAGAACGTTTCGTCCGTTTCCTGGACGGAATTCCCCGGGACAGGACCCTCGCCCTCTACCTGCTGGGTGACATCTGGGATTTCTGGTATGAATACCGCGATGTGGTGCCCAAAGGCTATTCCAGGGTGTTCGCAAGCCTGACCGGACTGATGCGGGAAGGAGTGCGGGTATATTTCTTCCAGGGCAACCACGATATCTGGTGCTACAGTTATTTCAAGGAACTGGGGATGGAGATCCTGCAGCAGCCGTATCCGGTCGAGATCGGAGGGAAGTCTTTCTGCCTGGGACACGGTGACGGCCTCGGCCCCGGCCTTTTCTGGTACAAGGTGATGCGCAAAGGGTTCCGCAGCAGGATCCTTCAATGGCTGTTCAGCACCCTGGTTCCGGTAAGGCTGGCTTTCTCGATAGGGAAAGGCTGGTCCAGGCACAGCCGGGTGGCCAGGAGTGAGGAATATGTATTCAGGGGGGAGGATGAACCTATTTATAAATGGGCGGAGGAGTATTCCCGCAGCAACAAGGTGGATTACTTCATATTCGGGCACTTCCACGTGTCGGAAGACCTGACCCTGCCGGGCGGATCCAGGCTGCTCATACTCAAGGACTGGATGCAGCCTCAGTCTTCGAACTTTATCTTGTTCGACCTTATGTCCGGGTGTTTGGGCATCTCCCAGAATATGGAATAGTAGAGCGTGTCGAATTCTCCGCGCTGCCATTTCTCCACCAGATATTCAGTGACCTTGTCTTCGCCGTCAGGGTCGTAGCGGCTCTTCAGGTCGTTTCCGAATATCTTCGCGACGCCCTGCCAGAATCCTGCGGTTATGCCGCTCTTGTAGTCCTTTATGATCTTGAATGAGGATTTGCCGATTTCCCTGTCTATCAGCTTGATGAGGAGCCTGCCCTGGGAGATGCTCATATTCTTCAGAGGTTTCTCGTAGGCATTGAACAGGGCTTTCTGCATCTGGGCGATGTACGCTTCCTTCTTCATCCTCCTCAATTCGTTCTGGGCGATGTGGTCGTCCACCTGCTTGGTCATATCCTTGGCCAGCAGGGCATAAGGATAAACCTTGTTGAAATTGTAGACCAGGCGGTAGTATTTCTTCAGGTCGCCCTTCTTCGCCTTGTACCCGCGGGGGAATATCCAGCAAGGGTCGATGCTATCGTAATATACAGTGTCTCCCTTCTCCACCCGGTATCCCATATAGGCGGACTTGGGGTTCCGGATGACCTGCGGCATCCATTCGTCATCGTCGTTCTGGGCGGCGAGAGGGCTCGCTGCCAGAACCCCCAGCAGGAAGCAGAGGGCGAGTGGATATTTGGTCTTCAGTTCCATCCGTAACATTCGGACTGCAAATGTACGGTTTCTCCCGAAAAAAACGTGCCAGATAGAAAAGGTCTTGTGCGTAATGTCGAAACCGGAGGGAAAAAATTTTCAGGTAATAACGTAAATGACTGAAAATGAAAAATTTTATTTGCAAAATCCGTGGTCGAAAATGTTGAAAAATTTTTCAAATAATGTTTGAAATCCACAATTTTTTGCTAAATTTGCAGTCCCAAATTCCAGGGTGTACTAGCATAAAATGCTGATACTCAATGAATTGGAATAATTTGGATATTTTATTAAAGTAATACAGCAATGTTACAACCAAAGAAAACTAAGTTCAGAAGAGAACAGAAGAACGTGATGAAGGGAATGGCCCAGAGGGGTAATCAGCTCGCGTTCGGTTCCTTCGGTCTCAAGACCCTCGAGAACTGCTGGATCACAGCGCAGCAGATTGAGTCTGCCCGTCAGGCTATTTCACGCCGTATGAACCGTGAAGGACAGATCTGGATCAGGATATTCCCGGTCAAGCCTTTCACCAAGAAGCCTCTCGATACCCGTATGGGTAAGGGTAAGGGTGATCCTCAGGGCTTTGTGGCTCCTGTTACCCCTGGACGTATCCTGTTCGAGGCTGACGGTGTATCACTTGCAGTCGCCAAGGAGGCTATGCGCCTTGCAGCTCACAAGCTCCCTGTCGCTACCAAGTTCATCGTCCGCAGGGATTATGTAGAATAATTTAATGGAGAAGAAGAAATGAAGACATCTGAAGTTCGCGAAATGTCCATTGCAGATCTGCAGGACCGCATCCAGGTTGAAAAGAACAGGCTTGAAACGATGAAGCTCAACCACGCCATCTCTCCATTGGAGAACACATCGGAATTCAGTAAAGTCAGAAAGGATATCGCTCGCTTGATCACTATCCTCGCTGAAAAAGAAAATGAACAGAAATAATCATCAGTCTTATGGAAAGAAATCTTCGTAAGGAAAGAATCGGCATAGTGGTCAGCAACAAGATGGACAAGACCATCGTTGTTTCAGTCCAGACCAGGAAGAAGCATCCTCTCTACGGAAAGTTCATCAATCAGACGACCAAGTTCGTCGCTCAGGATGAGAAGAACGAGTGCAGCGAGGGAGATACCGTGCGCATTATGGAAACCCGCCCTCTGAGCAAGACCAAGAGGTGGAGATTAGTTGAAATCGTTGAAAAAGTTAAGTAATTATGATACAGCAGGAAACACGTTTACAGGTTGCTGACAACAGCGGTGCCAAGGAAGTCCTTTGCATCCGCGTGCTTGGAGGTACCCACCACAGGTATGCGACCGTGGGCGACCAGATCGTAGTCGCTATCAAGAGCGCTCTTCCTAGCGGTGACGCCAAGAAGGGTACTATCTCTAAGGCTGTCGTCGTCCGCACAAAGAAGGAAATCCGCAGGGCGGACGGATCCTATATCCGTTTCGATGACAATGCCTGCGTTCTCCTCAACAATGCAGGCGAACTTCGCGGAACCCGTATCTTCGGCCCTGTGGCCAGGGAGTTGCGCGAGAATTATATGAAGATTGTTTCACTGGCACCGGAGGTCCTTTAATCATTTTTAGCATTATGAAAAAGTTACACATCAAGAAGGGTGACACCGTGTATGTCAATGCCGGAAATGATAAGGGCAAGACCGGCAAGGTCCTCTCTGTGATTCCTGAAAAGGATCGCGCTATCGTCGAGGGCATCAATATCGTCAGCAAGCACACCAAGCCTAATGCAAACCAGCCTCAGGGCGGTATCATCAAGAAGGAAGCCGGAATCCACGTTTCCAATCTTCAGCTTATCGATCCGGTCAGCCAGAAGCCGACGAGGATCGGACGCAAGTTCGTGGACGGAAAGAAGGTTCGCTATGCTAAGAAATCAGGAGAGGAGATCAAGTAATTATGGCAAAGAAAGCAGCAAAACCGGCAGAAGTGCAGGCACTTCCTAAGGAGTACGTACCTTCTCTCAAGAAGGTTTATAAGGAGGAGATCGTCGAGAAGCTTATGAAGCAGTTCTCCTATACAACCGTAATGCAGGTTCCAAAGCTCGTCAAGATCACCATCAACGAAGGTATCGGCGATGCTACCCAGGACAAGAAGCTTGTCGAGGAAGCAGCTGAAGAACTCGCAAAGATCGTAGGACAGAAAGCTGTCCTTACATATTCAAGGAAAGACGTTTCCAACTTCCGTCTCCGTAAGGGTATGCCTATCGGCGTGAAGGTCACTCTCCGTGACGTCAAGATGTACGAGTTCCTCGAGAGGCTCGTCCGCGTTTCCCTCCCTCGAATCAGGGACTTCAACGGTATCGCGGAGAATATGGACGGCAGGGGCAACTACACCCTCGGTCTCAAGGAGCAGCTTATCTTCCCTGAGGTCGACATCGACAAGAACCCCAGGATCCACGGTATGGAAATCACTTTCGTTACCACAGCCAAGACTGACGAAGAGGCTCACGCTCTCCTCGCAGCGTTCGGACTTCCGTTCAAGAAACATAATAATTAAGGAATATGGCAAAAGAATCAATGAAAGCTCGCGAAGTAAAGCGCGCGAAACTGGTGGCCAAGTATGCAGCCAAGAGGCAGGCTCTCAAGGAAGCAGGTGATTGGGCGGCTCTCGACAAGCTCCCTAAGAACTCTTCTCCTTGCCGTCTGCACAACCGTTGCTCCCTCACCGGTCGTCCGAAGGGTTATATGAGGGCGTTCGGTCTGAGCAGGATCCAGTTCCGTGAGATGGCCAGCAATGGTCTGATCCCAGGCGTTAAGAAAGCTAGCTGGTAACATATTATTTATTAACAATCGGATATCGGGCGTCCAAAGGGCGTCGATCTAAAAACAAAAAACAAAATGCCTGATCCAATTGCAGATTATCTTACCAGGGTCCGCAACGCTTATCTGGCAGGGAAGAAGGTCGTAGAGATCCCTTCCTCCAAGATGAAGGTTGCCATTACCGAGATCCTGTGCGAGAAGGGTTACATCCTCAGCTACAAGATTGTCGAGGGTACCCCGTACAACACTATCAAGATCGCTTTGAAGTATCATCCTCAGACCAAGATGGCCGCTATCAAGAAGATCCAGCGCGTCTCTACTCCTGGTCTCCGGGTCTATGCTGACGTGGAGAATATGCCTAGGGTCCTCAACGGACTTGGCATCGCAATCCTGTCTACTTCCAAGGGCATCGTCACCGACAAGGAAGCCAAGAATATGAACGTTGGCGGTGAAGTTATTTGCTATGTTTATTAACGACTAAAAGAAAGTAATAATGTCAAGAATCGGTAAATTGCCTGTAAGCCTTCCGGACAAGGTGAGCGTAGAAGTTCTCCCTGGCAACGTTTTGAAGGTTAAAGGACCTCTTGGTGAGTTGAGCCAGAAAGTTGATCCGGACATCAAGGTCACCATCGAGGATAATGAAATCAAGTTCGAGCGTCCTACCGACCAGCCGAGGCACCGTTCGATGCACGGTCTCTACCGCGCACTCGTCAACAATATGGTTGAAGGTGTTTCCAAGGGTTTCGAGACCAAGCAGGAGTTCGTCGGTGTAGGTTACAGAGTATCCGCACAGGGCCAGCTCGTGACTATGTCCCTTGGTTACTCCCACGACATCCAGCTGCTGCTCTCTCCTGAGATCAAGGCTGAGACTCCGGATGTGAAGAAGGGAGAGAACCCTGTACTGATCCTCAGGAGCATCGACAAGCAGCT
>JAGDBQ010000018.1 GCA_017958985.1 Bacteroidales bacterium | reverse complement strand
CCGTGGTACTTCATGTATGTGCCGTAATAAAGGCAGATACGGGCGAGTTGGGTGCGGGCTGCGTCCTTGGTGAGACGTCCTTTCTCAGCCTTGTCGGGGGTGGGAAGCCATGCGATGGCATACTCCATGTCCTCGATGATCTTTCCGATTACGAAATTGCGCTTATCGCGGGGCTTGTAGAGCTCCTCGGTATCGGTAGTCTGAAGATCCTTGTCGTACCAGGGAACATCGCCGAACGCGCGTACCTTGGAATAGTACAGGAGGCCGCGGAAGAAGCGAACTTCAGCTACGTATTTATTGATTTCATCCTGGTTCCCTTCGACCTGCTGATACCTCTGGAGGAAGAAGTTGCAGCTGCGGATACCACTCCAGTCCCAGCCACCGCCGGAGGCAGGAAGGGTGGTCTCGTCGAAGAGGATAGGCCTGTACGAACTCGAAATGATATTGTCACTATCGATGTCGGCTGCGGCCGTAGGGGCGAAAAGGTTGCCGTAAAGACCATTTGCGAACAACTTCAGGTCATTTACGTTCTTCCAATATGACTTGTCGGTAATGGAGTCGATAGGACTCACGTCAGTGAAACTGCACGAGGTAATCGCAGCTCCGGCAAGCACTGCCAATAAGAATATATATATCTTTTTCATTTGTCTGTCTGTTTATGGTATAACTAGAAAGTCAAATTGAGGCCGAAGGAGATCTTCTTGTTGATAGGATATGTCATGGAATCAAGCGTCTCCGGATCGAAGTTGGCATCGAGGTGATGGAATGTGAAGAGGTTCTCGCCCTGGAGATAGAGCCTGAGTCTCTGGACATTGATCTTGTTCAGGAAAGCAGCGGGGAAAGAGTAGCCCAGAACGATGTTCTTGACCCGGACATAACTGGCGTCCTGCAGGTACCGTGTACTGGTCTGGTGGTTTCCGTTGACGACTCCGCCGTGATGCAGGCGCGGCCAGAAGGCGTCGGTGTTCTCCGGAGTCCAGTAGTCGAGAGAGTGAACCTGTGGAGTACACCACTGGTTGGTGAATCCCCAGAAACCGGAGTTGTACGTTCCGGGATCCCAGTCACGCTTACCGACTCCCTGGAAGAACACTTCGAAGTCGATTCCCTTGTAGTCGAAACCGGCGGTGACACCGAAATGGTAGTGGGCTGTACTGTTTCCGATAATCTGTCTGTCGCCTGGATCGCTTAGCGTCTGGGCGCCGCGGGAGATGACACCGTCACCGTTGATATCCTCGTATTTAACATCGCCTGCTCCCCAGTTTCCGCTTGAGAGGGACTTCTGGCTGGGCGAGGAAGCGACTTCCGCATCGGACTGGAAGAGACCGTAGGAGGTATAGCCCCAGATCTCGCCCATCACCTTTCCTACATAGTTCTGGCTCAGGAGGCCCGTAGGATTGGCAAACTTCGTGATAACGGTCTTGTTGTCCGAGAGGACTCCCCGGAAATGATAGCCGAAGCCTCCGCTGGTCTGGTCTCTCCAGGAAAGGATGAGCTCCCATCCGGAGGTTCTCAGGTCAGCTGCATTCTCCTGCGGAACGCTCGCACCGAGCGTAGCGGGAAGGGCCTCGCCGGCTGAGAGCATGTCCTTGGTATCCCTGCGGTACCAGTCGAACTCCGTGGTGAGACGGTTGTCAAGGAAGGCCATATCCACACCGAAGTTGAGCTGGTTGACGGTCTCCCATGTGAGCGAGCCACTGACCAGTCCGGGGGCTGTGACGGCCACTGGAAGCGCACCGTTAAAGAGGATGGAATAGGCGGTGTTGATGCCGTATGTCGCAAGGTAAGGGAAGTTGGAAGAAACGGCCTGGTTGCCCAGCGAGCCATAGGACACGCGGAACTTCAGGTTGTTCCACCAGCTCTTGAGAGGTGTCCAGAAATCCTCCTCGGAAATACGCCATGCGGCGGATGCCGAAGGGAAGAACGCGTAGCGTGAGCCTTCCGCGAACTTGGAAGTACCGTCATAGCGGCCGTTGAACTCAAGGAGGTACTTGCCCTTGTAGTCGTAGTTGAAGCGCGCGAAAACTCCGTTGACCGCCCAGATGGACTCCGAGCCGCCAACCCTCTGCTCGCCATATGCGAGGTTGATGGAAGGGTTGGTATTGTCGATCAGGTTCAGGCGTCCTGCACGGTTCATGGTGGTGTGCTTCGTTTCCTGGTTGTAACCGACAAGGAACTTGAAGTTGTGGCTCTTTTCGATGTCGAAAGTATATTCGGCATAGACGTTCAGAGCCTTGTACCAGTTGTTGTTATTGGTGATACCAACGCTGTTGGGGTTCGTCCAAGGATAGTAGTTCTCGGTACCTGGGACAGCGGTGTAGTCGTAGTAGCTCTGGACATGCTCGTGCGAATACTTGTTGTATACGTTGAAAGTATAGTCTGCATTGAGGATGAGGCCCTTGAAGGGAGTGACCTTCACTGCGCCCGAGAGCCAGAGGTCGTTCTGCTTGTAGATACCATTGCCTCCTATTTCCTGGAGAGCGACGGGGTTGGTGTAGTCACCCTGTCCGGCATAGTTTCCGTCGGGATGCTTGACCGGCATGATAGGCATAAGGTCGGCCTTGAACTGTCCGGAATAAGAAGACAGGCCAGAGCGGGCTGTACTGTTGGTGAATGCGCTGCCTCCGGTAGGGTGAAGCTCGTCAGTGAAGGTGTCGGTAATCTTCGCCGATATGTTGAGCCACTTGGTCACATCCGAGGAGACGTTGATGGAGGCATTGTACTTCTGATACTTGTCCTTTCCGACCTTGAGCACGCCGTGCTGGTTGTTGTAGCCGAAGGAGACATAATACTTGGTACGCGCGGAACCGCCGGTGATACTGGCATTGTAGATCTGGGAGAAAGAAGGTCCATAGAGCTCCTGCCACCAGTCGGTGTTACCGCAATAGCCGTATTTGTACTTGGAGTATCCCTCATCGAAGAACACAGGATCCGGATAGGTCCCGTCCATATACTTTTTCGTATACTCGTACACGGACTGGTGATAGTAATGTCCGCTACCTCCGTCATTCTGGTATGCGGAGTCCATCATGTCGAGGAACTGCAGTGAATTGACGGTATGGGTCACGACGGCCGGAGTCTGCACGTAACCGTTGGCGGAGAAAGTAATGATAGGCTTCTCGGACTGTTTACCGCGTTTGGTGGTAATCAATATGACACCATACGCGGCGCGTGCTCCATAAATGGCTGCCGAAGCTGCGTCTTTCAAGACCGAGACCGACTCGATGTCCTCGGGATTCACGAGGTTGGCATCCATCTGGACGTTGTCCACCAGGACGAGGGGGCCTCCACCATTGAGAGAGGTCGTACCACGGATGTTGTAGTTTGACGATGCTCCGGGAGCTCCGCCGCTGTTCATCGTGATGTTAAGGTTGGGTATCACGCCCTGGAGGGCCTGTCCGAGGTTGGTGACAGGGCGGTCTTCCAGGACTTCGCCGGATACAGCAGCTACTGCTCCGGTGAGGTTCGCCTTGGCCTGGGTACCGTAACCGACCACCACGACATCCTCCAGGAAGGTATTGTCCTCAACCAGGACGATGTTGAAATACACGGGGGCGGTGCCCACAGCCACTTCCTGGCTGACATACCCTATACAACTGATCTGGAGGGTGGAATTGGGAGCTACGGACAGGTTGAACTGTCCGTTGATGTCAGAAGACGTACCATTGGTGGTGCCACTCACGATAATGCTGGCACCGACGACCGGTTCACCTGACACGTCTTTAACAACGCCGCTCACATTCAATCTGCTTTGCGCGAATGCAATGTGAACCAAGCACAGCAGCAAGGCTGTGAAAACTGTTTTGGATAAAGACCTGTTTAACATAATAAAGCAGTATTATTAAGTATATGATCAGAGATTGCTATGATCCGTTCCCCGGGTTCTCACAGATCCTTCCGGCCCTTCCCGGAAGGATCCATGACTAACCATAATTAACCACTTTTAAAAACAATCGCTCGATTCTTTAATAAATTTACCCGGCATGAGCTTACAATCTGGTCAAAAATAAAGTCAACCAATAGGACAATATCGTTATTATAAAAAATTTATAAATGATTATCAGTAATTTACAACAGAATTAACGATTTTGTACTATCGCCTTTACGATAACACCGGAAAATGCAACTTTTTTTATATATCTTTGATCAACTTCTCAGCAACGTGGTTTTATGAAATATTCCATCGACGACCTCAACTTGATAGTCCTCAACGTCGGCTATGCCGTGCACGAAAAAGACTGGAACTGGAAGAATGTCAGCAGCCCTTTTTCCCGCCTGTATTTTGTAACAAAAGGATATGCGCAGGTCAAGCTCGACGACGGTACGCACAACCTGACACCCGGTCATATGTACCTGGTGCCTTCTTTCGTACTCCACTCCAACATCTGCCAGTCGCACTTCGAGCACTTCTATATACATATATATGAAGACGGGATGTCCACGGACCGGTTGTTCGAAGAGTACGACTTCCCGTTCGAGATAGAAGGGACCGATACAGACCTGCAGCAGATCAGGAGGCTGTGCGAAATGAACCCTTCGCTGCGCCTGCCGCAGTCGAATCCTGTGAGCTATGACAACCAGACGACCCTCATCCAGACCATCAGGACCAACAAGATGAGGAACTTCTGCGACAAGGTGGAGTCCAGGGGCATCCTCTACCTGCTGGTTTCACGCTTCCTCAAGTACGCAAAACCCAAACCGGCATCCAGTGACGACCGGATCCAGCGCGTCATCAACCATATACGCAAGAATATCGGAGAAAAGCTGGCCGTAGAGGAGCTGGCCGAGCTGTCATGCCTTTCCAAGGACCATTTCATCAAGGTCTTCAAGAAAGAGATGGGCACTACGCCCAACCAGTTCATCACCAATGTAAAGATGGAACGCGCAATGGTCATGCTGGCTACGGAGACCACCCAGATCAAGAGAATCGCCTTCAATCTCGGCTATGACGACCACTCCTATTTCAACAGGCTGTTCAAGAAAGAAGTCGGTATAACACCACAGCAGTATCGGATGAACTATACAAAATGAGGATGCCCGGAAGGACATCCTCATTCCTTTTTATCAGGAATTGCGCCAACGGACTCCCATCTGGTCGCCGATGATGGCCTGTACTTCCCTGACAAGGTCCTCATCCATCGGGCTTTCCACATACTCGACATTCTTGCGGACGTTCACTGGATTGGCGGAACTGAACAGCGTCGTGGCGATATGTGGACTGCTCACGGCGAACTGCATGGCAAGCTTCTCTGCCGGATAACCCTTGGAGTTGCAGTACCGGACCGCGGCGGCGCAGGCATCCACCAGCGCCTTTGGCGCAGGATGCCAGTCCGGGATGCCGCGTGTAGACAGCAGTCCCATGGACAGCGCCGAAGCATTGATGATGCCGAGACCCTTGGACTCAAAGAAATCGAAATACTCGGTCAGCAGGGTGTCGTTCAGTGAATAGTGGCAGAAGCAGAGGATCGACTCCAAGATACCGGGCTCGACATGCTCCACCACCCACTTGAGGTTCTCCGGCTGAAGGTCGGTGATGCCGATGTGGCTCACCAAGCCCTTCTCCTTCATCTCCAAGAGCGCAGGAACGGTCTCGTAAGCCACCTGCTCGAGGTCGGCGAACTCGATGTCATGGACGTTGATGAGGTCGATATGCGACACATTGAGACGCTCCATGCTCTCAAACACACTTTCCTTGGAACGGGTTCCGGAATAGTCGAAAGTGTTGACTCCGTCCTTACCGTAGCGGCCAACTTTGGTGGAGAGGAAATACTTGTCCCTGGGAATCTCCTTCAGGGCCTTGCCCAGAACCGTCTCTGCCTTGTAATGGCCATAGTACGGGGACACGTCGATGAAATTGATTCCGCAGTCGATAGCGGTGAATACCGAGTCGATGGCCTCGGACTCCTTGATGGAACGGAACACTCCTCCGAGTGAGGAGGCGCCGAAAGAAAGTTCCGACACTGTCATGCCGGTCTTGCCCAATGGATTGTACTTCATATCAATACGTTAAATGGACTGAGTGTCCGTTAATTAATCAATTGCTTCAAGGCGCGGGCAAGCTGGTCGGGGCAGCTGGTACCCCGGCCCTTGCAGTCTATGCCATCCAGACGGGCGACGGCGTCATCCACCTTCATACCGGCGCAGAGGGCTGCAACGCCCTGGGTATTGCCGTTGCAGCCGTTGAAGAACTGCACGCGACGGATCACGTCGCCCTCAGTCTCTATATCTATCTGAGTGGAGCAAACGGCTCCGCAGGTCAGGAAAGAAGCCTTCCTCAGACCTCCCTCCGCAATGTCACTGATTTTCGTTACTTCAAACATATTCCGATACTATTGTCAATACAAATATAGGATATCTCGCGTTATTTTGGATAAAAATGCGCACCTTTGCACAGTAATTGCAGGAATACCTGTATTGACCCACAAACAGACTCTTTTATGAAAAGGCTTATTTGCTCTGTCATCATCGCCGCCTGCGCGGTATTGGCGTTCAGCTCTTGCGAGACGCTGGACCCGGACAAGGACTTCTCCGGCACCATCTACGGATTCTGGGTGGTCGACAAACTCGAGGTGGAAACCGAGACCACGGTCAACGGCACCACAAACTCCCATACCTCCACTACTGACTTCAGCAACGTGTATGGACGCCTGCTTCTGGACACGTCCAATCTCGCCCAAGTCTGGTGCAATCTCTTCCACACCGACATCGAGACTTTCTCCTACGACCAGTCGACGGGACAGATCTTCTTCAAGGAGGCTCTCGACGCCCACGACGACGGCAAGGCCATCGTTTTCCTGGGCAAGTATGACGTGATCCTCAATGGCGACACGATGATCCT
>JAGDBQ010000136.1 GCA_017958985.1 Bacteroidales bacterium | reverse complement strand
GAAGGAGGATATTCCGGAAGTGGAGAAGGCGGCGATGTTCTGGAAAGCGATGTCAGAGGAAGAGAGCACCATCGATATTGACGGCGCTAAATACCATGTACAGGAGTGCATGGTCGGCGGTGACTTTTTCGACATATTCCCTTCAAAGTTCGGGACTGGGAACGCAACGGCCTTGAACGATGTTTCCAACGCCATCATTTCCAGGTCCTTCGCCAACCGTCTTGGCGGCGAATCGGCTGTCATGGGTAAGGTCATCGACGGGAAGTACACTATCTCAGCGATTATCGAGGACACTCCCAACCCGATTTTCGGGGAGCCGGATGTCATAGTCAGCATCGAGAACCTCACCAACAGGAAAAACAGACCATTCATGCTGGATGTGATCCCGTTCGTGAAAGTCAGGAAAGGCACTGACAGGGCTGCGCTAGAAGTGAAGGCCGACTCCTTGGCGGCCAAGGCTTTTGACGCTTTCGGAGCAAGGAACTTCTTGGAAGATAGTGGATTAGTCAGGTATGATGAGCTCTGGTACTCCCCGGCCAACAACCAGAGCCTCAAAAGCGGAAGCCGCTTTTACACAAGGATTATCCTGCTGATAACGATAATCCTTCTCATCTCGGCGATATTCAATTACATCAATCTTTGTGTGTCCATGACCGGGAGGCGGGCCAGGGAAATGGCGACCAGAAGAGTGCTGGGAGCCTCAAAGGAGAGCCTGTTCGGGAACCGGATCCTTGAATCGGTCCTTTTCACGACAGTCTGTTTCCTGCTCGCCGTCCTTCTCGCCGAGGCGTTGACGCCTTGGTTCAACCGGATTATCGGCGGGAGCGTGCCTGTCAAGGTCAGGTATTCACCGGGATGGCTGGCTGTTTATGTCATATTCATTCTTCTCGTGTCGTTCATCCAGGGAAGTCTTCCGGCATGGATAAGTTCCAGATTCCCTGCTATTTCCGTCGTGAAAGGAGAGTTCAGGGCAAAGAACAAGCATGTGTTCAGCAAGGTGTTCATCGTCCTGCAGCACGTGTTCTCCATCATCCTTCTCTCGCTTGCCATAGTGATGGGATTGCAAGTCTCCCACATGGTTAACCGCCCGCTCGGGGCAGATGTGGACAATGATTTCTATGTCCAACTCTTGGATCCCGGACTCGCGGAGGCTTTCAAGGAAAAAGCCGCGTCCCAGCCCTTTGTCAGCAGGATCGGCCACAGCACTTATTTCCCTGGAATGGTCGAGGAGATGGTCACCGAGGACAGGGAGGGCAAACTCTTGACCCTGGCCGTGCTCAATTGCGACGCCACCGCTTTCGACATATTCGGTTTTGACGTCAAAGAGAGATTCGAGGAGCCTGCGGTGGGGACAATCTGGATCTCGGAAAAGGAGATGACCCGTTTTGGGATTGACAGGAATACTGCGGACCTGGCGAGCCATAACGTTATCGGGCAGTCGATCGGTGGAATCATCGGGGACTTCGCCCCGAATGATGTGTTGAGATACGACTCCGGGACCGGAAGTTACGTAAAGATAGGAAGTTCCGAGAAGCAGTACGGTCTGCTGATCGAGACGACGGGCGATAAAAGAGAGGCCAGGAAGAGCCTGTACGGGCTTTACAGGGACCTCTGCGTCGAGCGGAACGGAATCGAGGACAAGCCCTACATGTTCGGGTATATTCCCGAGATTATCTCGGAGGAGCTCACCGAGGTGAAGGACAGGCTGTCTCTGGTCAGGCTGTTCATGCTGCTGAGCCTGCTTCTTTCGGCTCTTGGCCTGATTGCCATGAGCGGGTACTACGCCGATGAGAACTCTCGCGACATCGCGGTGCGGAAGGTCTTCGGCAGTACCGTGGAAGGAGAGGTCAAAAAGACTGTTCTTGAATATCTTACACTTATGGTGGTAGCCGCCGTCATCGCGGTGCCGCTCGCTGTCTGGCTCGCCGGGAAACTTTTGGAGCAATATTCCTACAGGATCTCCGGCTACGGCTGGGTCTTCGCG
>JAGDBQ010000135.1 GCA_017958985.1 Bacteroidales bacterium | reverse complement strand
GAATGTCCAGTACAATACCGATGTCGTCGTCGAGGTCGAGTCAGCGGCCCAGTCCTGGATCCACTTTGTGGCCGTCAGGGCACTCACCAGCGGAAAACTGGAGTTCAGTTTCGACGCCAATCCGAATCCGGACGCCAGGACCGGCAAGGTTACCGTCAAGGACAAGAACGGCAAGGTAAGTCCGATAACACTCACCTTCGTCCAGGAGGAGAAGAAGGTCATCACGGTAGGTGACGTGATGGAGATACCTGCTGAAGGCGGAACCTTCTCAGTAGATGTCCAGTACAACACGGACTTTGACGTTGTCGTGGAGTCAGGGGCACAGTCATGGATCACCTTCGTGGCTACCCGTTCGCTGCAGAGCGGCAAGCTCGAGTTCAGGTTCGAGGCCAACCCTAACACCGATCCTCGCCAGGGAACAGTAATCGTCAAGGACAAGTCAGGCAAAGCCGAACCGAAAACCCTCACCTTCGTCCAGAAAGAGAAAACGGTCATCAACGTAGGTGAGACGACTGATATTCCTGAGGAAGGAGGCCTCTTTGAGGTGGACATCCAGTACAATGCGGACTTCGATGTCAAGGTTGCTGCGGATGCAAAGGACTGGATTACCTTCGTAGCTACAAGATCCCTTACCAGCGGGAAACTGCAATTCCAGATAGCTCCGAACGATGATGATGATATCCGTACAGGAACGGTAATCATCTATGACAAGAATGGATGGGCTGAACCTGTCAGTATCTCCTTCCGCCAGTTATCGAAAGTCAGGCGGGTACTGATGGAATTCTTCTATGCCTTGGACGGTCCTAACTGGAAGAAAAAGAATGGCTGGGGCACGGATGTTTCTCTGAATGACTGGGATGGTGTCAATCTTTATTATGAAGGCCATGACCTGCATCTTTGTTTCGATGAATTCGGTTTGAAGGGAGAGGTGCCGGAATGCATCGGAGAATTGACATCCCTGATTGAACTCCGTTTCGATTCTGAACCGGGATTGACAGGTACCCTTCCGAGTTCTTTTGCCAACCTGGTCAATCTCAAGAGCATAACCCTTTACAACACATCCATGACCAGCCTGCCGGATGTGTTCGGTGGAATGAAGGACCTGTCGTATGTTTTCATATTCTACAATCCTCTGATGGCAGGGCCACTTCCGGAAAGTCTGGGGAAGTCGGATAACATGCAAAGTTTTAGTATTTCAAGCAATCATTTTGAGGGTCCGATTCCCGCTTCATGGGCAAAACTAACTGACATACAAGGATTCAGCCTGGAGAATAACCACCTCTCAGGGAAAATTCCGGACACTTTCCTGAGTGTCAGTGGTGAAACTCTCGCCCACCGCCTGGAGCGTATCCTTCAGCAGGCCGACGGCTATAGTCTTGACATTACCGACCTGGATATGCCGGGATACTGGCCGCTAGGGACGATTACAAGCATAGATGGAAAGACATTCACCTTTGCTGATATCGTCAAGAAGAATAAATATACCGTCTACCTGTCCTGGGCCACTTGGTGTCCGTTCTCTTACACGTTGATGCCTCAGTTGAAGGAATATTACCAGAATTACAAGAAAGATGGGTTGGAGATAATCGCTACTATTTGGCACCCGGAGGATGTTAATGCCGATAATCATGGTTTCAACGAGGAAGAGCGGTTGTTCGAAGAACAGTACATCCATAAGAAAGGATACGATTTGTGGTATAACTTCTATTTCGCTCCATATTACGGCAATACACGCATCACCCATGCAGTTCCTGTATCGGAAGTATATGATAAAAACGGTAATGTCCTCTTCAGTACACAATACTTTATCAATGATCCAGTCCGCAAGAGATACGGAAAGAATGAAGATGATTTATGTACAGCAAAGGATCTGATACCATTCCTTGAAACCCTTCTCGGTCCTGCGGTGACTCCTGATCCTTATTCCTCGACCGACTATTCAAAGGACGGCGAGGTCATGACATTGCAGAAAGCATCGGTCGGCAAGGGCATCAACATCGTATTCCTGGGCGATGCATACACCGACAAGGATATGGATACCGGAGGCTTGTACGAGACCGTGATGCGACAGGCTATGGAAGAGTTCTTCGCAATCGAGCCGTACAAGACGTTCCGCAACCGCTTCAACGTGTACGCTGTGAAGGTGGTTTCGAGGAATGGAAGAGTCGGAGAAGGAAACCATACGGCTCTTGGTTCAGTCTTCGGCGGAGGAACGGATATCAATGGTGATCATGGCAAGTGTGTCGAATATGCCTTGAAGGTGCCAGGCATCATAGATACTCAAGACCTGCTCATCTCCGTACTGGTCAATACCAAGAATCAAGTTGGAACAACCTACCTCTATGAGTCTCATATGTGCGGGATCGCTTTCACAGCCAGCCTGGGCAACGACCCTGAATTATTCGGATCAACGCTCAGACACGAGTCTGGAGGGCATGGATTCGCATTCCTTGCAGATGAGTATTCCGAGAATAATTCCACGCCTCCTCAGAGTCATATCGATGAGTACACATCAAAATATGAACAGTATGGCTGGTTCGCAAACGTGGACTTCACAAACGATCCGACGAAAATCCACTGGAGCGCCTTCCTCTCCGACGACCGCTACAAGAACGAGGTCGGAATATTCGAAGGCGCAGCCCTGTACAACCATGGAGCATACAGGCCGTCGGAGAATAGTATGATGAAAGACAATGCGGAGTACTTCAATGCTCCTTCCCGCTGGGCTATCTACAAGAGGATAATGCAGTTGAGCGGAGAATCGTACAGCTTCGAGAAGTTCCTAGAATACGATGCCGTCAACCGTGCTGCTGTCTCCGAGGCAGCGGCCGCAAGACCGCCGCTCAAGGCAGCGGCCAACGGCAGGAGCTTCGAGCATACGGCTCCTCCTGTAGTGATCCCATAAAAGCATATCGGGAATCCTGACATCTTCCCGGGCACGGATAGACTTGTCCCGTGTCCGGGAAGATTGTTTAATGAAGAATATTCATTAAATTTGTGAATTATGTCAGAGTACATCGTATCAGCAAGGAAATACAGGCCCGATTCGTTCGAGACGCTTATCGGGCAGGACAATATCGCACAGACCCTGAAGAATTCCATCATCAGGGGAAAACTGGCGCACGCGTACCTATTCTGCGGCCCAAGGGGTGTAGGCAAGACCACTACCGCCAGGATATTCGCCAAGGCCATAAACTGTTCCAACCCTTCGGAAGATATGGAGCCTTGCGGGAAATGCGAATCCTGCATCTCGTTCCAGGAAGGCCGCTCGTACTGTATCCACGAGCTTGACGCCGCCTCCAACAACGGAGTGGACGACATCAAGAACCTGATGGACAAGGTACAGATCCCGCCTCAGGTCGGAAAGTACAGCGTGTATATAATCGACGAGGTCCATATGCTCTCGACGGCTGCTTTCAACGCCTTCCTGAAGACACTCGAAGAGCCACCGGCACACGCTATATTCATACTTGCAACGACAGAGAAACATAAGATCCTTCCTACGATCCTTTCGCGTTGCCAGACCTTCGACTTCAACCGCATCAGCGTTCCGGACATTGTCAGGAACCTCAAGGAGATCGCCTTGAAGGAGAATGTATCCATAGACGACGAGTCTCTCCACGTCATAGCCCGGAAGGCTGACGGTGCGATGCGTGACGCCCTGACGATTTTCGACCAGACCGTGGCTTTCTGCGGGACTGATGTCAAGTACGAAGAAGTTTTGAAGAACCTCAACGTACTCGACTACGACTATTCTTTCAGCCTGGTCGATTCCTTCCTGGCCGGAGACTTCGGCTCAGCTCTACTGAAATTCGATGAAATACTTTCCAAGGGATTCAACGCCTTGCACTTCTGCGCTGCCTTGAGCTCCCATTTCAGGGACTTGATGGTGACCAGGAACGGAGGCCTGGATTCGCTTCTGGAGCTCCCCGACTCACTCAGGAAGAGATATTCGGAACAAGCCAACAGATGTTCCCTGAAGTTCCTCTACGACGCTTTGGGTATAACCACCGCCTGCGAGGCAGGCTACAAGCAAGCTATCAATCCGCGTCTTCACATCGAGTTCGCGCTGATGAGGCTCGCTTTCCTCTCCAAGGCTCAGGCTGGCGTTTCCGAGCCTGTCCCTGCCAAGGCTGAAGCCACTCCGCCCAAGGCTGCCGCAGCCAAAGCTCCGGTCGCCGCACCTGCCGCTTCACCTGTTGCTTCACCTGCCGCCGCTCCGGCACCACGGGAAAGGAAGAAACCTGCAAAGACTGGTTCCGCCCTCTCCCTGACTTCCATTTTGGAAGAAGAACAGGCTGCCAAGAGCGCCGCCAAGGCCCCTGCAGTAGCCGACGAGCTTCCGGAAGACGAGAAACTGCAGCAAGCCTGGAATGAGATACCCGGTGAATATGCATCCAGCCCGAGGCTTGCAAACACTCTCAAGAACGCCCTGCTCGACATACACACGGAGGATGGAATCAAAGTGCTCACCTTCAAGGTCAGCAATGCATCCCAGGAGAAATGGATCCGGGAGAACAGGCTGCTCTCGCTGGAAGGGATTTTGCAGAGAAAAACCGGTTCTTCCAGGATACGCCTCGAAGTCGGAGTGATTCCTGCCGAGGAAAAGGAGGCCCAGCCTTACACGGATCACGAAAAGGCGACGGCTCTTATGGGTCAGAACGGAGAGATCCAGAATTTGGTAAAAGACTTCGGTTTAGAAACAAAATAGACAGTATATGAAACTTCGCTGCGAACAGCTAGTCAAGAAATACGGCATCAGGACGGTCGTAAAAGGCGTTTCGATGGAAATCAACCAAGGTGAGATCGTGGGTTTCCTCGGTCCGAACGGTGCCGGAAAGACCACAAGCTTCTATATGATTACCGGACAGATAGTTCCGAACGGAGGCCGGGTATTCCTGGATGACGAAGATATCACTGAGCTTCCTATGTACAAAAGGGCCCAGAAAGGCATCGGTTACCTTCCCCAGGAGGCTTCCGTATTCCGCAAGATGTCGGTGGAAGACAACATAATGTCCGTTATGGAGATGTCCGAGATGACCAAGGAGCAGAGGGAAGAGAGGCTCGAGGACCTGATCAACGAATTCAATCTATCGAAGGTCCGCAAGAGCCTGGGAATCCAGCTTTCCGGAGGAGAAAGGCGGCGTTGCGAGATTGCTCGCGCTCTTGCAATCGATCCAAAGTTCATCCTCCTCGACGAGCCTTTCGCAGGTGTGGACCCTATCGCGGTGGAAGATATTCAGTACATCATCGCCAAGTTGAAATACAAGGACATCGGGGTCATCATCACCGACCATAACGTAGGAGAGACCCTGGCTATCACAGACAGGGCATACCTGCTATATGAAGGCACGATCCTGCAGCAAGGAACGCCAGAATCCCTCGCAGGAGACGAAGAAGTCCGCACGAAATACCTCGGTGGCGGCTTCGTCCTGAAGAAGTCCGTCTCCGTGGAAAGGGCGAAGGCGGAACACGAAGCCATCGAGGCCGCACGGAGGGCCGAATCGGAGAGGGTAGCAGCGATAACTGAAACGGAGACCATTGAGGAAACAGAACAAACGACAAATAACGAATGACAATGAAAAGGACGATTACATTGGCTTTATGCGCTCTGATTGCCGCCGCCCCTTCTTTCGGATGGGGGCGCCAAGGCCACGCTACGGTTGCCAGGATAGCAGAAAACCACCTTACAAAGACCACCAGGAAGGCTTTGAACGAATATCTCCACGGAGAATCCATCGTTGAATATGCCTCCTATGCGGACGACTACAAAAGCTATATCTTCCTCGAAGGCAAACGGCTCTTCGCCCACACCTACCTGGTGGACGAGAACAATCAGCCTTACCATTATGTGACCACGCCGGAAGGCAAGCCTATCAACAACTGCGTATGGGTGATCGATGAGTTCGCCAAGGACCTCCAGGCCAATGCCAAGGAAATGTCGGATTCCCTGCGCTGGCTGAAGATAGTCCTGATCGTCCATTTCGTGGGTGATATGCACTGTCCGGAGCACGTGCGCTACCCGGCTGACAATACGATAGGCAAATACAAGGTACTCTACCGTGGACAGGAAATCGATTACCATTACTATTGGGACGAGCTGGCCATCAGCGTGAAGTATCCCTGGAGCTTCAGCGACGTATCATACCTTTTCGACAGGCTTCCCCAGAAACAGATCGATGAGATAGTAAAGGGCTCTCCATACGACTGGGGCAAGGAGAACGCCGACATCTGCTGGTACATACACGAAGTCAAACCCGGGAGTGTGATCGACGGCGACTTCGTGAACGAGACCAAACTGCTGGCCAAGTCGCAGATACAGAAGGCCGGATACAGGCTCGCGCATCTTCTGAACAAGACCTTCGACCCGAAATACGCAAGGAAACACAAGGATTGATGAAACGGCTTTCCCTCATATTGTCCGTGATGGTACTTGGATTGCTGACCGCACTTGACGCGGCCGGGCAGGCCCAGGTATATACACGAAAGGAAAAGCTCAAGGATTTCACTGCAAAGACCACCAAGGTCGTGCTGTCCGGAGATGAATTCCTGGACGAAGCTCTGAAAGAAAGCGTTTCTACGACCTGGACCCTGTCCCCTTATGAGTTCTGCACAAACGAGGAGTTCCAGAAGCTCAAGACCAGCGACAATTTCTATTTCCTGATCGTAGCGTCAAGCCGCCAGAAGAAAGAGGAGGAAGCCGGCATCGACCTTCTCACCCTCGTAAAGGGCGGGGAGGGTGCGTCGGAATCCATCGACGGGATGCTTGAAGTGGTCAGCTTCCCTTTCAGGGCGGCACAGTATCCGAGCGGAAGGGAAGCCTCCTTGCTCCCTGCCTTCCTCCAGATTATCCAGGACCACGTCTCCACCCTGGCGGACACCGAGATGAAAGCCTATTCGAATCTTTCAGCCAAAGACACCAGGAAGCTGAAGACCAAGAGGATATATTTCTGGGAAGAAGACCTTTCGAAGCAGGTGGGAACGCAGGTCAGGGGGTCCCTGGACGAAGATATCATCATAGAGGAAGACGAAGAGGCTGTAGACAAGGTCTTTGTCGGTGGGGACGTGAACACGGTCGTGAGCTATGTGGTTGCGCCTGAAACTCCGGTGGACGGATCCGTGTGCTACAAGATGCTCATAGGTTCGGATACCCGCGAACTGTATTACTTCAAGAAGCACAAGATAACTTCGAAGAACGGCAAAGGTTTCCTCGCAAGCGACATCAAAGCCATTAAAAGCATCAGGAAGAAATGATCACCGGTAAAGCGGCCTGCGGTATGCAGTATGCCGTAAAGAAGGGCGGCAATGCGGTCGGCTACTGTTCCCTGACGATCAAGTGCGGGACACGCGACGAAGGCAGTTTCCACAACGGAATAGCACATTTCACGGAGCATACCCTGTTCAAGGGGACCGGGCACAAGAG
>JAGDBQ010000134.1 GCA_017958985.1 Bacteroidales bacterium | reverse complement strand
CCTGGTGGCCCTCCCGGGGCTGACCCTGTATGCCAACGGGGACAAAGCATCATTCGAGGAAATCCTCGACAACCTGATCGCCGATGAGCAGGAAAGGCTTTTCCACAGGACCACGCAGGTCGAGGCACCTCTCCGCCTTGCAGGGGCGCTCGAACAGTATATCGGTTTCGGAGCTGATCCAAAGGCAGTATGGAAGAAATACGGCTCAGTCGTAAGGGGGATCCTCGAGAGTTACCTGCCGGGAAGGAGGAGCGAGGTCGCTATGCAGCCTAACGGGCTTCTCTGGGCCCAGCAGGACCATTGCGCTCTTTCCTGGATGAATGCTTACATCAACGGCAACCCGGTCACCGAGAGAGCCGGATACCAGGTGGATACCAATGCTTTCTGGTATCACTCAATCCGGTTCGCCCTCAAGCTGGAGAAAGCTTATGGCCCGAAGGGGAGCAAGTTCCTTCAGGAATGGACCAGGATAGCAGGCCTCGTGAAGGAAAACTTCCAGCCGGTATTCTGGAATCCGCAGGCCGGTTACCTGGCCGACTACGTGGACAACGAAGGCCAGCATATGGAGGTGCGCCCGAATATGCTGTTCGCCCTGCTCGGAGACGATATGCTCGTCGAACCTGAGATAGCTTCGTCGGTCCTCCACGTCATCGACAATGAACTGGTCACCAGGAGAGGCATCAGGACGCTTTCGCCGAGGGACGTGAATTACAAAGGTGTCTATGAGGGTTCACAGACCGACAGGGACCTTGCCTATCACCAGGGGAGCACCAGGGTGTACCTTCTCTCTCCTTATATCGAAGTTTGTTTCAAGATGAAGGGCCCTTCCTTCATCAACAGGGCACAGTGGCTTGTGAACGGATTCTACGAGGATCTCAACAAGCACGGAGTTGGCTCGTTCTCGGAACTGTACGACGGAGACCCGCCTCACGAGCCTCACGGTGCGATTTCTTCAGCCGTGGGTACTGCAGCCCTTCTGCAAGTGGATTATTTCATCTCTAAATACAAGGAGGCAAAGTAATGAGAGTTTTGATGTTCGGATGGGAATTCCCTCCTCATATCGCCGGCGGCCTTGGTACGGCTTGCTACGGCATTGTGAAGGGTTTGGCCAACAACGGAGTCGAGACGATTTTCGTGATGCCTTCGGCATCCGGAGACGAGGACCAGAGCGCCGCGAGGATCATCAATGCCAGCGATGTTCCGGTCGAGTCCGTCAGTTCTTCCGTTGACGAGTTCCTCGACAAGGTCAAGTTCGTCCGTATCGGATCGAATATGATCCCTTATGTGGATCCGGATGAGTTCCAGGAAATGGTGGAGTCCGAGAAGAGGCTGCAGCAGGAGAACTTCTCGAAGCATATCGGCCAGAAATTCCGTTTCTCCGGCCGCTATGGTTCCAACCTTATGGAAGAAGTCGCACGCTATGCGATGGTGGGTGGTACGATCGCGATGGAGCACAAGGATGAATTCGACGTCATCCACGCCCACGACTGGCTTACCTACCTGGCCGGAATAGCCGCCAAGGAGCTCACGGGCAAGCCTCTGGTCGTCCACGTCCACGCGACCTCATATGACCGAGGTACCGAGGATATGATCGACAGCCGTGTTTACGGCATAGAGAAGAGAGGCATGGAAGCGGCTGACAGGGTGATCACGGTGAGCGACCTTACCCGCAACATAGTGATCAACAAGTACGGGATCGATCCCGCAAAAGTCGTGACGGTGCACAACGCAGTCGATTTCAGTGGCCGCGACAACGTCAAGGTAGACAGGGGTATCCGTGACAAGGTGGTCACCTTCCTTGGCAGGATCACCTTCCAGAAGGGTCCGGAATATTTCATCGAGGCTGCGGCCGAGGTGCTCAAGAGGACCGGCAACGTCCATTTCGTGATGGCCGGCAGCGGAGATATGATGAACCGGTGCATCCGCCACGTCGCCCGCCTGGGAATATCCGACAAGTTCCATTTCACCGGCTTCCTGCGTGGAGCGGACGTGCAGAAGATGTTCGCTATGTCCGACGTCTACATAATGCCGTCGGTTTCTGAACCGTTCGGAATATCTCCCCTGGAGGCGATGCGTACGAACGTGCCTTCGATTATCTCCAACCAGTCCGGAGCGGCAGAGGTCCTCAAATACGCGTTCAAGGTGGACTTCTGGGATGTCGATGCGATGGCTGACGACATCTATGCCCTCCTGAATTATCCGGCACTGGCGGAGTTCTCTGCAAAACAGGGCTACGATGAGGTCAACCGCCTCAAGTGGAATATGGCTACTGCCAAAATGAAGAAAGTATACGAATCCGTAATAAACAAATAAAAGGAGAACGATTATGAAAAAGAGCATCTGTCTATATTTCCAAGTGCATCAGCCGACCAGACTAAGGCTGTACAGGTTCTTTGACATTGGAAAAGACTCTCATTATTACGACGATTTCGCGGACAGGACCATCCTCCAGAGGATTGCCCGCCGGTGCTATCTCCCTATGAACAAGCTCCTTCTCGACCTGATCGAGAAGCATAAGGGGGATTTCAAGGTGACGTTCTCCATCACGGGTTCGGCTCTCGAGCAGTTCGACAGGTATGAGCCGGAGGTCATCGACAGTTTCAGGAAGCTGGCTGACACCGGGTGCGTGGAGTTCCTCGCGGAGACATATTACCATTCCCTGGCATCCCTTGCTTCCGCTTCTGAGTTCAAGCATCAGGTGGAGAAGCATTCAAAGGCCATCGAGGACCATTTCGGAATCAAGCCTACCGCATTCAGGAATACCGAGCTCATTTATTCCGACGCCATCGGCAAGCAGGTTTACGACCTCGGTTTCAAGACTATGCTGGCCGAAGGTGCGAAGCATATCCTCGGCTGGAAGAGCCCGGATTACATCTATACGAATCCGCTCCAGAAGCATCTCAAGCTCCTTCTCCGCAACTATACCCTGAGCGACGATATCGCTTTCCGGTTCTCCGACCAGGGCTGGAAGGACTGGCCGCTGACAGGGGAGAAGTTCCTTTCCTGGCTGAAGGCGGCCGATGGTGACATCGTGAACCTCTTTATGGATTACGAGACCTTCGGTGAGCATCAGAAGGAGGCTTCAGGCATATTCGAGTTCATGCGTTATCTGCCGGAGGCATTGCTGGGAGACGGTTCTTTCGAGTTCACTACCCCTACGCTTGCGGCAAGGAAACACAAGGCGATAGCCGAGATCAGCGTCCCGGATGCGATTTCCTGGGCCGATGAGGAGAGGGACATCACTGCCTGGCTGGGCAACGAACTCCAGCAGGATGCCTACAACAAGCTTTACGAGCAGACTGAAAAGCTCGCCCTTGTAAACGATCCTGTACTGTGGGAAGATTTCGGACACCTCCAGGAGAGCGACCATTTCTACTATATGAGTACGAAGTTCTTCTCGGACGGCGAAGTCCACAGCTACTTCAACCCTTACAATACCCCGTACGAAGCCTTCATCAATTATATGAACGCTCTCAGCGACTTCATCATCAGGATTGACGATGCGGTCACTACGTTCACCCGTATGTCGGAGGCCACTTTCGTGGCCGGGACACCGGAAACCAAGGCTCCGGCGAAAACAGCTAAACCGAAAACCCGGAAAACCGCGAAAACAGTAAAACCAGTCAAGAAAAAGTAAATAAATGGCAAACGAACTGATCAATCCAGACTACCTCTTCGAAGTCAGCTGGGAAGTATGCAACAAGGTCGGAGGAATCTACACGGTGATAGCCACCAAGTCGCTCTACCTCAAACAGCAACTCCATAAACACCACATCCTTGTCGGACCTGACGTTTGGATGGACACGGAAACGAACCCGGACTTCATCGAGGATACACACCTCTACAGTCTATGGAAAACCCACGCTGCCTCTGAAGGCCTCAGGGTGCGTATCGGCAGGTGGAACGTCCCCGGCAAACCGATAGCCATACTCATAGACTTCAAGCAGTTCCTTACTAAACAGAACGATATCCTTTCCGAATACTGGAAGCGCTTCGGCGTCGATTCCATCACGGGCAACTGGGACTATCGCGAGAACGTCCTGTTCGGATATGCCGCAGGTCACGTTATCGAGAGTTTCTACAGGTTCAACCTGAGTGCATCCGACAAGGTCGTCGCCCAGTTCCACGAGTGGCAGACCGGATCCGGACTGCTTTACTTGAATTCGACGTCGCTTCCTATAGCTACTGTATTCACCACCCACGCCACGGTGGTCGGCCGCTGCATCGCCGGCAACAACCTCCCTCTGTACGATTCGATGAGTCTCTACGACGGGGACCAGAAAGCCCAGCAGTTCGGTGTGACCGCCCTTCACTCGATAGAGAAGGTGTCCGCCCAGAATGCCGATGCATTCACGACCGTGAGCGAAATCACGGCAAAGGAATGCGAACGTTTCCTCCAGCGTCCCGTGGATGTCGTGACGCCTAACGGATTCGAGAATTCGATTACTCCGGCCACGGATGAGGAATATGAGACCAAGCGAAAGGCCGCCAGGGCCAGGCTGCTGGAAGTAGCTGCCGCAATGTCCGGCGAGGAAGTTTCCAAGGATGCTATCCTGATCGGTATAGGCGGACGTTACGAGTACCGCAACAAGGGTATCGATGTATTCATAGACGCTCTCAAGAAGCTGGCTGACACCGAACCCGAAGGAAGGGACATCCAGGCTTTCATAATGATTCCTTCCGGCCATAACGGAGCGGACAAGGAACTGGTGTCCAAGCTTGAAGGGAAGAACCCGCAGTACACCACCCAGGTTTCCCATTACCT